>JAITPW010000059.1 GCA_031289255.1 Bacilli bacterium | reverse complement strand
TACCATTATCTAATAGAGAAGTCATTGCTGATGGTTATACTACCGAATGGAATCTGGCTGAAGGGGATAGTTTTGATGTCATTTCAGGCAATATTGGGACAAATACTGATGGCAATCCTTATACGATAAATACCGGCCAAGATAGTATGTTGTATGTCCAATATGCTCTGACACCAGCAAATCCAACCGACCCTGATTTGATTCAAGCCGGAAAATTTGGAATTAGAATTAAAATACCAAATTCTTTTAAGGGAACTTTACAACGCCCTGATAGTGCTGAATGGGCCTTTAAGGAGGGTAATGAAAATGATCCTCAAGGTACGCCAGAAGGTAATGAACGTTATTTTTGGTTAATTAATAAAACAGATATGCTTGTTACTTCTAGTTTATTAGAATATTTTATGTTAAAACCTTTTGAGACTGGTATTACCGCTGATGAAACAACACTACCAATCAGTGTTTCAATTAGAAATTTAAATACGACCCCAAGCACTAGTATTTCACCTGAAAAAACAACTAGTTTTGTAGCTAATACTGATACTTTATGGAGCACTGGTAATAATGGTTTTGTTAATGGCAGTTCGGTAAGTTCAGGACAAACTAAATATGTTAATTTAGCCGATCATCCAACTCAAGTTAGTTTAGATCCTTTAGATATGAGATTAAAATCTTATTATACCTATGGTACTAATTATGGTATCAGTTTTGCTAAATCATTTACTTTTAATGCTACTTTTAATATTGCGATGGATGCTGATGGGATTACCCCTTTAATCATTTTAGATGAATCAATGTTTTATCAAGCCGATGGCATTACGCCTTTAGATGCGAGCGATTTTGAACTTATCACCAATAATGATGATAAAGTTATTGGATATAAAATTCATAAAACGATTACTAATCTTAGTGATAAGAATGAATTAAGTAATCCTACTTTTAATTATAAAATTATCAATGCTAAATTAAATGGTAGTGCTCCTGAAATAGCTGCCTTAAGTGAAGGGCAAAATAAAATTATTATGATTAATCAAGTAGAGGAAAATCATTATGTAGAACCATTAGTTGGTGTTGATGCAAGTGTTGCTTTAGAAAATGGCCATAAACCTATTAAACAAGATAGCATGATTAATCTAGGCTTTACTTATGAAATTAGAACTAATGAAACGGAAACTGATTCTTATAAAGCTCCTCGTAAATATATTGCTAAAATAGCTGAAAAAGAGGTTGCTAGTATGACACCACCATTTTCAGCCTATGCTAATGATACTTTAATGTATGAATTAGGTTATGAACATATTCAAAATAAAAATAGTACTGCTATTAAATCAATTATTTATACCGAAAAAGCTAACACTAGTGATGGTTATGATTCAACTGAATTATTACCAGTTCAAATAAAAGCCGGAGTTGTTAGTAATTCTAGTACTATAAGAGAAGTAACTATTAAATATACAGCTCTTAGTGGTAAACCGGATTTAGTTTTAAGTTTTAATGCGAATAGTAATATCAATGATAGCTGTGCTACTAACTCATGTTATGCTATTCCGGCTAATGATCGTAATTTAATATCATCAATTAGTATTGAATATCAAAATTTACCAATTAATGCGACTATTTCTAAAGGAGCATTAATAAGTTATAAATTAGTTGATCATGATGATCTTTCTTATGATGATATTGCTATTAATAATACGATGCAGTCTTCATTTAAGAAAAATGAAACTAGTACTGAAATTATTGATAGTGATAGTATTAGTGTTAAATATAAATTAAGACCATTTAATAATGCTGGTTTATTTGAATCAGATAAAACAGGTTTAAATTTAGCTGGTGGTGCTGATGGTAGAACTCATCCGGTTTCAGGTGATGTCGTTGAATTTATTATCATGCTTACTAATGAACAAGGAGCTGATTTACATGTTAATAAAGTTATTGATCAATATTCAGCTAATTTAGAAGCTTATAATGGTACTGTTAATAAAGTAGATAATGGTACAGCTATTAATTCTAAATTAATTGGGGCTAAAGCTGATACTTTAAATTTAGTTTTATGGAGTGTTGATCCTCGTCTAGGAACAAGTACTCCTACTCCAATTAGTGGTGATTATACCTTAACTAATGATCCGAGTAATAATAAATTTCAAGTTGAATTTGAAAATGATATTATTGTTCCTGCTGGGAATACCTATTATTTAACTTATACTATGAATGTTAAACAAGGTAATTTAGATGATGGTAAACCGTATGATTTCTTTAGATCAGCAATCGGTAATCGCTTTCAATCATTTATTAATAATAATCGTAATGGTGAAGGAGTATTCTATTGGGGTGGTAGTGGTCGCGGTACTTCAATTAATAAGTATCATAAAAATGCCTCAACCCCTAACTCTATTAAAAATCCATGGAACTCAGCTCCCTATAGTAATGATGTAGTAACTTATGTAACAGTTGTTCGTAATGATACTGATTATGAATGGACTGATAGTAATATGGAGTTTGTGGATACTTTTGATGGTACTGATTTAGAATTTATCTCGGGAGAAACAGGTATTAATACTGAGGTTGCTAATCCTAATATTAGTGATACTGATAAGTTGAATTTTTCCGCAAAATATAATTTTAGAGCTTTAAAAGGACCTAAAAATCTAGCTGAAGATGGTACGACTATAATCAATGGTGATCGCGAATATGCCACAGTTCGTGATACAACAGGAGTTGTCCAATATGGAACTTCTTCATTACAAACCCATTATAATCCATCATTAACTAAAATTAATGATAATGATACTAGTGATAATACTTTTAAGGTATTATTAGGTAGTGGTAATGTCATTAAACCAGGCGAACAAGTTGTCTTTATTTATAACTTAAAAGTAAAAAGTAATGTTCTTTCAAAAGATAATAATGAATATGGAACAATTGAAAATGAAATATATAATGACTTTAATGTTATTAAAAAAGATAGTAATTCGGTTGTCAATCATTCTGAAGATTGGTGGTATATTAATGCTCATGAGAATATTCAAGGTCATGTTGATTTAACAAAGGCTACTAATAGTGTTGTTCATAGTAATGGTAGTGCTGGTGATTATTCGCGGGTTGAAAATGGTGATACGATTAATTATAAGGTTAATATTTCAAACAATCATATTAAAGCTAATCGTTTTATGAAGTTTCAAACCCTTCATGATAAACTACCAAGTAATTTATCTTATAAGCCTAATTCTTTTAGTTTAATTTATTATAAAGTAGAGTATGATACTAATAATACTTGTAGTGGTAGTAGTAGTGCTAATCTTGATAGTTGTATCAGCGGTACGGGAACTAAAACGGTTCTCGGTTCAATTAGTCCAACGGGAGTTGTTACTGGTAACTTACCAACAGGAACAAATGATTATACGATTAGTTACATTGATACTAATAGTGATGGCAAAAAGGATACGATTAAAGTTAATTGGGCTAATCCGGTTGAATTAACAGCTGGTAATTTTGCGAGTGATACTTTTCAAAAAATAACAACTTATGCTTTTGAATTTGATTATGCAGTTACTGCTGATACTTCTGATATTCCCAGCAGTGAGGACTCACGAAGACAAACTAATACCGCTACCATCTTTCTTAATAATTCAGTTGAAGAAATAGAGATGAAAAATGGTAATAAGTATAATGATGTAAACAATGATTTAGATGATAATGCTAATACTTTAACCTATGTTTATAATAGTAATGATGTCTATTTAATCAACGATAATTATCACTATGGTTATATGGAAAAATCAGTTGTCTATAATAATGCTCCTTATAATAGTGTTCCACAATTTGATATCGATCAAACGACAAGTTTAGGTAGAACTTATCAAGTTAGAATTTATAATACAGGAGCCCGTGATTATAGTCTATCAACTTTTGTTGATATCTTACCAGAATTTGAGAGCTTTAATGATAATTCCTTAATAATTCGTGGCGTAAATATTGATTCTAGTCAAATTACCAAGGGAAACTATGAAGATGAACAAAGTATTGCCAGTAGACAAAAAATACTTTACAAAAAAGATATTATTGTACCAGCTAATTCAAATATTATTATTAAATATTCAACAACGGTTGATAAGACAGCTGTTTATGAATATATGCAAAAAGCCAATTATCAAGTCATTTCATCTCGTTATAATTCAGCGGTTATTTATATGAAGAATAATGATAATTTAATAATTAATGGTAATAATAAAGGTGCAAGTTTTAATGATACTGTTCCTGATTTTGATGATGATATTAAAACAACGAAAGCTTATCGTTATGATTCTGAAGTTAGTTATATTGACAAAAGTATTGCTCCCGCCATTAATTTTTCACCAAAGATTATCGTTGATGGAGCTTATAGTAATTATAATCCTAGTACAACGCCTTGTAATCCTGGTAATGATTTAGGATGGGATATTCGTCTTGGAAATAGTGATATTGCGAATATAGCTATTAAACCAGGTGCCAAAGTAATGGTGGTTTTACCTGAAGGGGTAACTTTTAATAATGAATATTTAGCTTCAACTAGTGGAAATGTTGGTTCGGGTACACAACCAACTCCTAACACCTCTCGACCTTCTTGGTTAGATGAACCAACTATTACTACTGATGCAAATTCTCATCAAATTATTGTATGGAATATTAATTCGCGATTTGATCCTTATAATTATTATGGGGTTGGTTTTGGTGAGTTTATTATTAAAACATCAACTGAAAGTAATAAATATACGACTTATAATGCCGAAGCTTATTTTATTCCTCTTCAAGATGATACCCAAGATTTTTATACTGGGTTTTTAACATCTGGTTCTAATGCATATAATATGAATTATTTAAAATATAGTGAACATAATGATGATATTAGTGCCTTAATTCCTGAAATGACTGGTAAAACGCATTATATTAAAAAGGGCGTTTATGTTGATGTCTATGGAGCTTATGGGATTAGTTCTATTAAAACAGTTATGTATGATGCCAACAAGAATGGTAGTTATAATGATGCTGGTGATATTGTAACATCACGTGATAATAATCGCCTATTATCTTTAGCATCTCGTCAAGCTATCGTTACTTATTCTTTAAAATTAGAGGCAGTTAAAGATGATACTACTATTGCGGGAATGTCTTTTATTGATCGTTTACCTTCTAAGAATGATAAATCAGTTGTTTCTAATACTAATCGAGGTTCAAAGGCGGATGTTCGTCTTGAAGGTAATGGTAATGTTCGCGTTATTTATATTGAAAATAATATTAAAAGTCCGATTACTTTAAATGATACGCAATATCGATTAGAATATTTCTTTGGTAAAGGTGATGTTGCTTTTACTGATGCTGATAAAGATGGGGTAGTTCAACCAAATCGTTGGTATAGTGAAAGTGAAGCAATTAGTGCTAATAAAGCTTTAAATACGGCTACTGCTATTAGAGTTAGTATTACTGATGAAAAGGTTGTTATTAGACAATTAGGTAGTGTTGAAATATTATTTGATGCTCATTTAGGTGAAAATGTTAATGATTATAATACGAAGAACGCTAAAGGTACTAACAATTTTGGATATAAACTTAATTATGGAACTGCTAAAAACTTATTAAGAGCTGAGGCGGTATCAGTTGATTTAGCGGCCGATGTTCCTGATGCACAAGTTACAATAGTTAAGAATATTGATTTGAATAATCATACTGATAATAATAGTCGAACTTATTTTACTAGTATTGCTAAAAATCAAAAGTTTAATTTTACTTTAGTAGGTAAAAATGATGCTAATGAAATAGTCTATTCGAATAATTTTGATATGAGTGCCAATACTTTAACACCAGCCGGTTATACTAATCAAACGACTATTACGGACTTAGATCCATCGTTAACTTATTCATTATCAGAACTTAATAATCCTAATTTTAGTAAGGAGATTGTTTTAAATACGGAAATTGATGGTGATCAAACTAAACATACTTTTACCGTAACTAATACGTGGCAACCGATTAAATTAGAAGTTGAAAAAATTTGGAAAGATGCGCAAGGTAATACTATTTCAACTAGTGATATTGATAAATTATTAGGATCTTATCAAAGTGGTAATATTAATGTTGATTTGTATAATGATGCCAATGTTAATATTGATAATAGTAATGGTAATGTTGTTGCTAAAGATGATACTAGTACGAGTGATATTGATGAAAGTACTTTAAGTGTGAATGCTTTAAAACTTAAAACGGATACGATTTCATTAAGTGATTTACAAGCTGATTTTGGTTATTTAAATCAATATAATGATGCTGGTACTAAGATTAATTATGCAATTAATGAGGGTAATGGTCTTAATTATAGTTATTTTAGTGTAACTAAAAATTATACAGAAAGTGGAACAACTGACAAGATTGGTAAGTTTACTTTAAATAATCGTGTTGGTGGTGGTGATTTTGAACTTACTAAAAAAGATGATTTGAATAATGTCTTGAGTGGGGTTGGCTTTACTTTAAGTGATCCTTTAGGTAATACTAGTACTTATACAACTGATAGTTCTGGAAAAATTAGCTTAAAAAATTTAAATCCTGGTAAATATCAGCTTAGTGAAACAACCCCTAAGGTTGGTTATACACCAATTACTAAGGCGATTGATTTTAGTATTCTACCTAATGCTAAAGATACTGTTATTAAAGAAATTATCAATCCTATTATTAAAGGTAGTGTCAATCTTATTAAAGAAGATGATATTGGAAATACGATTAAAGGGGCAACTTTTGATTTGTATAGTAAGGATGGTACTAAAATCAATAGTTCAGACCTAGTTACTAATAATAGTGGTTCAATTAATGTTAGTGACTTAGTTCCTAATGATTATTATTTTATTGAAACTTCTGTTCCTGAGGGCTACTCATTAGTAAGTGGCCATATAGATTTCACCATAATTCTTAATCCTAGTTCACCAGTTAGCTTAAAAGTTGTTAATCCGATTATTAGAGGAACGGTTGAACTTACTAAAAAAGATGATTTAGGTAATATTCTTGGTGGTGATATCTTTACTAAATATGGGGGAGCAACCTTTGAATTGTATGATAGTAAAGATAATAAAATTGGTGGTTCTTATACGACTGATATTAAAGGTAAATTAATGATTACTAAACTTTTACCAGGTAATTATTATTTTAAAGAAATTAGTGCACCGACTGGTTATACTAAGCATGATAATAATATTAATTTCACCATTGAAAGTAATCCTCAAAAGAAGGTTGAATTAGAAGTTATTAATGATATTATTAGAGGTAGTGTTGAACTTACTAAGGAAAGTGATTTAAAGACGAAGTTAAGTGATGTGGAGTTTGAGTTATTTGATAAAGACAATAATAAAATTGGAACATCTTATACTACTAATGAAAAGGGAATAATTGTTGTTGATAATTTAATCCCTAATGATTATTACTTTAAAGAAGTTACTGGTATTGAAGGTTATGCTTTAGATAATCACAATATTGAGTTTAGGGTTGAGAATAATCAAACTCGTGGTCATAATGTTCAAGTAAAAGCAATTAATGATATTGTACGGGGTGGCGTTGTCTTAAATCTACTAGATGAAAAAGATCAACATATTGAAGGGGCAACATTTAAATTATATAGTGCTGATGGTACATTAATTGGTTCTAAAATTACTGGTCAAGATGAATTAATAAAAACTAGTATGAGTGATAATAATGGTCAGGTTATAGTGAAAGATTTAATTCCTGGGGATTATTATTTCATCCAAACTAATACGGCTAAAGATTATTTGATGAATGAAGATATAACGAAAAATATTTATCATTTTAATATTCCAATTAATCAAAGAAGTCTAACTAATATTAATGCCTATAATTGGCATCCAATTGAAGTTGATCCTCCTATTAAGAAAAAAGTTAGTGGTGATCCTAATCACAATGTTGATAAAGATTTATATACCTTTAAAATGATTGGTTATGATAATGCCCCAATGCCAAGTGGAAGTGAGCATGGTACTAAGGTTGTTAAAACTGGTGCTGGTGGTGTGGAATTCGGTTTTATGAAATATAATAAAACCGGTACTTATCTTTATAAATTATTAGAAACCGGTGGCGATACTAAAGCTTGTGATCTTGAAAAAGATATTAATTGTATGATTTATGATAAAAATACTTATAGTATTAAAGTTAATATCACCTTAGTAGATGGTCGCTATTTAAAAAGTGAAGTTCAGTTCTTCAATGATAGTCGCCCATTACCGGCGGATGAGCTTGTTATTACTAATGTTTATAATTATGTCATAGAGAATAAGATTGTGAAGACTGGTAATGATACTTTATTATTAGGTGTGTTATTATTGATTAGTAGCATTGGACTGATACCAATCTATTCAAAACATTAAATATTAAATAAAAAAGAGTTTTTAAAATTTAAAACTCTTTTTTATATACTTTGAAAAAATTTAAAAATAGAAAATATCATAAGAAGTTATTATAATGATATAACTTTATCAGTATTACCGAATATTTGACCCTCAAATGTTATGAATTGTTAAGTAATTATTATCAATTAAAATGAATGTCTTAATTGCATTGACTTAAAATAAATAAAATTTATAATAATATAAATAAATAAATTGTTATAATGAATTTTGTGAACTTATAGTTCACAAATAAAGTTATTACGATATTTTGAGGAGTGAATATTATGTTTAATAGAAAAGTGATTACAGGCTTATTTTTAGGATTAATAGTTATTCTAGGCCTAATTATTTTACCAATCAGTAAAAGGAATATTAAGGCCGATGGCTATGCTACAAGTTGGAACCTTGCTGAAGGTAATGGCTTTAGAGTAATATCAGGTAACATCGGGACTAATACTGATGGTAATCCTTATGTGATTGATACTGGTCAAGACAGTGTTCTTTATGTACAATATGCTTTAACACCAGCCAATCCTACTGATCCTGATTGGATTCAAGCTGGAAAATTTGGAATAAAAATAAAAATACCAAGTAGTTTTACTGGTAATATTTCTCGTCCTGATAGTCCCAATTGGACATTTAGTGAAGGGAATGCTACTGATCCTAATGGAACACCATCAGGAAGTGATCGTTATTTTTATTTAATTAATACTGTTGATATGCCAGTAACAGCTAGTGAACTACAATTTTTTACTTTGAAACCATTTCTTAATGGAATAACGGCGGATGGAAGTGTTTTACCAATAGCGGTTTCTGTAATTAATTTAAATAATGATCCTATTAGTATTGTTGGCAATGAAAAACCAACTAGTTTTATTGCGAATACCGCAACTTTATGGGGTAGTGCTAATGTAACTATTGCGACGGCTGGTGGTAATCAAAATAAGAGTGTCACTCCTAGTCAACATCCTCAACAAATATTATTAGATCCTTTAACGTTTACTCTTAATTCTAATAAAAACTATGCACCTAATCAATTAGGAGTTAGTTATGCTCAATCATTAACTTTTACTAATACTTATGATTTACCAATGGATACTGATGGAATTACTCCTTTAATTAAAGTTGATGCTTCAATGTTTTATAAGAGTGATGGAATAACACCTTTAGAAACAAGTGATTATGAATTAATTACTAATGGTTCTGGAAAAGTTACTGGTTTTAAGATTCATGCTAAAGTTAATAATCCAAGTTCTACCGATGAGTTTATTAATCCATCTTTTACTTTTAAAATAATTGGTGCTAAGATTGATGGAACGGCTCCCATTTTAAGTGCTTTATTAGAGGGTGAATCAAAGAGTTTTAACATTACGCAAAGTGAAGCAAAACATTTTGTGGAACCTTTAGTGACTTTAGATAGTAGTGTTGTTTTAGAAGATGGCAAAAAAGTGCTTAGTCAACCAAGTATGGCACCATTACCTTTTTCATATACAGTAAAGGTTGAGGAAACAGAACTTGATTCTTATAAAGCACCAGTTAAATATGTTACGAGAATTGCAGATAAAGCAACTACGGGAATGGCTATTCCTTATTCAGCTTATGCTGATGATACGATTATCTATGAACTTGGTTATGAACATATTAAAAATAATAATACGACGCCAATTAGCGCCATTACTTATACTGAAGAAGCTAATGCGAGCACTGGTTATGATAAGACTCGTTTATTACCAATGCAAATTAAAGCAGGAGTTGTTTCAAATACTAGTACGTTGCGTGAAGTTACTATTAAATATAGCGCCAGTAGTAGTAAACCAGATTTAGTTATTAATTTTACAGCTAATTGTAATGTTACTGATAATGGTTGTGGTGCTAATAGTATGTATAATATTCCAGCTAATGATCGTGATCTAATTGAAAGCATTAGCATTAAATATGTTAATTTAGGAGTAAATGTTCAAATTAATACCGGAACTTTGATTAGTTATAAATTGATCAATCAAGATGATTTAGCTTTAGATAATAGTATTGTTAAGAATACTGTTCAAAGTAGTTTTAAGAAAAATGATGATAGTACACCTATTCTTGCTACTAGTAATGTCGATATCAAATATAAATTAAAACCATTTAATAATGCTGGTTTATTTGAATCAGATAAAACGGGCTTAAATTTAGCGGGTAATGGTAATGGACGAGCTCATCCAGTTTCTGGGGATGTTATTGAATTTATTATCATGCTTACTAATGATCATGGTTCAGCCTTACATGTTGATAAAATCATCGATCATTATTCAAGTAATCTTGAAGCTTATAATGGTGTTGATAATAAAGTAGTTGGCGGAACACCGATTGATAGTCGTTTGGTTGGTAGTATACCTAATAACATGAATCTAGTCTTATGGACAGTTGATCCGCGCCTTGGAACAAGTACACCAACACCGATTAGTACAAGTTATACTTTAACTGATAATCCTAGTGATAATACTTTTAAGATTGTCTTTGATAATGATATTGTTGTACCATCTGGTAAAACTTATTATTTTACTTATACGATGAGTGTTAAACAAGGTAATTTAGCTGATGGTAAACCCTATAATTTTTTCAATTCAGCTATGGGTAATACCTTTAATGCTTATGAAGATGGTTTGAAAAACTTTGAAGGTGTCTTCTATTGGGGTGGAGGAGGACCTGGTGGTTCTTCTAATAAATATCATAAAAATGCCTCAACTCCTAATACGATTAAGAATCCTTGGTATTCAAATCCATATAGTAATGATGTCATTACTTATGTAACAGTTATAAAAAATGATAGTAATGTCAATTGGTCAGATAGTAATATGGAATTTGTTGATACTTTTGATGGAACTGATTTAGAATTTATTACTGGAACTGATGGTATTAATACCGCGATTGCTAATCCTAATATTAGTGATACTGATAAATTAAATTTCTCCGCAAAATATAATTTTAATGCTTTGAAAGGACCATTATCTTATAATGGTGATGGTAGCATTAATGATGGTGATCGTGAATATGCGACTGTTCGTGAAAGTACTGGAGTAGTTAGTGTTGGAACAACAGCACCTCAAAATACTTTCAATCCATCATTAGTTAATGTTCAAGATGTTAATACCACTGATAATACTTTTAAAGTATTACTAGGAAGTGGTAATGTCATTAAACCAGGAGAACAAGTTGTCTTTATTTATAATCTTAAGGTAAAAAATAGTGTTCTTGCTACGGATAGTAATGAAAATGATACTTTAGAAAATGATATTATTAATAATTTTAATGTTGTTGAAAAAACAACTGGTAATATTGCTAAACATACTGAGGATTGGTGGTATATCAATGCTAAAGAAAATATTCAAGGTTATATTGATCTTACTAAAGCACCAACCAGTATTGTAAAACAAGATGGGTTACCGGGTAATACTGCTCGCGTTGAAAATGGTGATGAAGTAAATTATAAAGTCAGTATTTCTAATGATCATATTAAGGCTAATCGTTTTGTTAAATTTCAAACGCTTCAAGATAAATTACCTAGTAATTTAATTTATAAACCTAATTCTTTCTCTTTAACTTATTATAAGATTGATTGGGATACTTCAGCAAATTGTGGTGGGGATGGAGTTAATCAAGCTAATCTTGATAGTTGTATTAATGGAACTGGTACTAAAACAGTCTTAGGAACAGTTAATGCTAATGGCTTAATTGAAAATACTATTCCTACTGGGGCTGCTAATTTCACAGTAACTTATATTGATACTGATGGTGATAGTATTAATGATACTATTAATGTTCAATGGGCTAATCCTATTGAATTAACAGCAGGTAATTTTACTAGTACTTCTTTTCAAAAAATTACAACTTATGCTTTTGAATTTAACTATACCGCCATTGCGGATACAAGTACTATCCCAGAAAATGAAGTAACTAGAAATCAAACTAATAATGTATCGATTTTTCTTAATAATAAAGATAGTGAGTTAATAATGAAAAATGGTTCAAAATTTGATGATACTACTACTAATAAAGATAATAATAGTGGAACCGAAGCGGGTGTATCTAATAGTGCTAATATTACAATGATTAATGATAATTTCTATTATGGTAAAATCCAAAAAGGGGTCTTAAGTGGACCAACTAATGTTTATTATATTGATCAAACTACTTACGATGGACGAACTTATTATGTTGATATTACTAATACGGGAGCTCGTAGTTTTACCTTATCAGCATTTGCTGATATTATGCCTGAATATGAAACTTTTAAAGATGGTACTTTTAAGATTGATAATGTAGCTGTTGATGAAAATAAGATTACTAAAGGAACTTATACTAATGCACAGAGCATTGCTAATCGAGAAAAAATCGTTTATAAAAATGATATTATCATACCAGTTAATTCAACAGTACGAGTTACTTATGAAACAAGTGTTGATACGGATTCAGTCTATCAATATTTAGTAAGTATCAATCGTAGTCGTAATGTTAATACGCTTGTTAATTCATCTTTTATCTTTATGAAAAATGATGCTAATTTAACTTTAGGAACTGGTATTGTCATCACTGATGTTAATGATGATCTGGATAATGATGTTAAAACTACGAAAGCTTATCAAAGTGATTATGGCTTCGTTTATAAAGATGAATCAATTGCACCAGCTATTAATTATAGTCCTAAAATAATCTTGTCTGATGGAACATTTAGTGATTATATTCCTAATATAACACCAATTAATCCTGGTGATAGTTTAGGATGGCAAGTAAAAGTTGGTAATGGTAATAATGTCTATTATGAAACAACTTCTACAATTACTGCTGGTTCGAAAATAGTTGTTGTCTTACCAGAAGGAGTCTTATTTAATGGTGAATATGTAGCTTCAACAAATGCTAATGTGGGAACAACGGTCAACCCTGTTGTTAATACGACTAGACCTAGTTGGTTAGATGAACCAACAATGACTACTAATAGTAATAATCAACAAGTCATTGTTTGGAATGTTAATACGAGTTTTTCACCATATAGTGGTTCAGCTGGGATAGGACAATTTGTTATTAAAACTTCAACAGAACAGTTTAAATATACTACTTATACTTCTGATGCTTATTTCATTCCTTTACAAAATCAAGAACAAGATTTTTATACTAATTACATTACTGATACTAGTAATGCTTTGAATAATAATAATTGGAATTTTGTAGAAAGCAAAACGGATATTAGTAATTTAGTAAGTGAGTTAACTGGTTTATCTCATTATGTTAAAGCTGGAGCTTATGTTGATGTTTATGGAGCTTATGGTTTAAGTTCGATTAAGAAAGTAATGTATGATGCTAATCAGAATGGTAGTTATGATGATCCAGGTGATGTTGTTACATCACGGGATAGTGATCGTCTTTTAACTTTAGCATCACGTTCAAGTATTGTAACTTATTCTTTAAAATTAGAAGCTGTTAAAAATGATACTATTATTAGTGGTATGTCATTTATTGATCGTTTACCTTCACTTAATGATAAATCAGTTGTTTCTAATACCAATCGTGGTTCACAAGCTGATGTTCGTCTTGAAGGTAATGGTAATGTTAGAGTTGTCTTTCTTGAATCTAATGTTAGTACCCCAATTACTTTAAACAATACCCAATATACAATCGAATATTTCTTTGGTAGTGCTAATGAGGCGTTTACTATTGACGATAAAGATGGGGTTGCTCAACCAAATCGTTGGTATAGTGAAAGTGATGCTTTGAGTGCTAATAAACCTTTAAATACGGCTACTGCTCTTAGAGTAAATATTATTGATAATAATATTGTTATTAGACAATTAGGTAATATTGAGATTTTATTTGATGCTCATTTAGGTCAAGATGTTACCGATTATAATACGAAGGATGCTAAGGGAGTTAATAATTTTGGTTATAAACTTGATTATGGTAATGCTAAAAACTTATTAAGAGCTGAAGCTGTTTCAGTTGATTTAGCGGCGGATGTACCTGATGCTCAAGCAACGATAGTTAAGAATATTGATTTAGATTCTCATACTGATAGTGTTAGTCGAGCTTATTTTACAAGTATTGCTAAAAATCAAAATTTTAATTTTACCTTAGTTGGTCGTGATACTAGTAATGATATTGTTTATACTCATAACATTGATTTAAGTGCCACAACATCAACAAGTGATGGTTATACTGGACAAACGACTATTACTGGTTTAGATCCAGGGTTAAGTTATACTTTAAGTGAAGCAAATAATCCTAATTTTACTAAGGAAATAACCCTTAGCTCAATTTTAGATGGTGATCAAACCCAATATACTTTTACGGCTACTAATACCTGGCATCCAAAGAAAATAGAAGTTGAAAAAGTATGGAAAGATGCTAAAGGTAATGTTATTAATAGTAGTGATATTAATACTTTACTGGGTGCTTATCAAAGTGGTAATGTAACTGTTGATTTATATAATGGTGCTAATGTTAGTATTAATAGTTCTAATGGGGCCGTTACAGCTCAAGATGATGCTAGTACGACTGATATTGATGAAAGTACTTTAAATGTGAATGCTTTAAAAATAAAGAGTGATAGTATTTCTTTAACTGATTTACAGGCTGATTTAGGGTATGTCAATGAATATAATGATGCTGGTACTAAAATAAATTATGATGTTAATGAAGGTAGCGGTCTTAATTATAGTTATTTTAGTGTAACTAAAAGCTATGTAGAAAGTGGAACTACTGAAAAAATAGGAAAGTTTACTTTAAATAATCAAATTGGTGGTGGTGATTTTGAGCTTACGAAGAAAGATGATTTAAATAATGTCTTAAGCGGAGTTGAATTTACTTTAACTGATCCACTTGGTAATACATATACCTATATCACTACTAATGAAGGAAAGTTTAGTATTTCTAATATGAATCCAGGAACTTATTCATTATCTGAAACAAATGGTAAGGTTGGTTATACACCAATAACAACCCCGATTAGTTTTACGATTGAACCTAATGCTAGTAGTGCCATTACTAAAGAAGTTATCAATCCAATCATTAGAGGAAGTGTCGAACTTCTTAAAGAAGATGATATTGGTAATATCATTACGGGAGCAACCTTTGATTTATATAGTAAGGATGGTACTAAAATAAATAGTTCAGCTTTAGTTACTAATAGTAGTGGTTTAATTAATGTTAATAACTTAATACCTAATGATTACTATTTTGTTGAAACAAGTGCTCCAGCTGGTTATACTCTAGTAAGTGGCCATATAGATTTTAAAATTATTCTTAATCCGAGTGCTACTGTTAGTTTAAAGGCAGTTGATCCAATTATTAGAGGAAGCGTGGAACTTACTAAAAAAGATGATTTAGGTAATGTTCTTGGTGGTGATGTTTATACTAAATATGGTGGAACAACCTTTGAATTATATGATAGTAAAGCTAATAAAATTGGGACAACATACACAACTGATATTACAGGTAAATTAATCGTTAATAACTTATTGCCAGGCAATTATTATTTTAAAGAAATAAATGCTCCGGTTGGTTACACTAAAGATGATAATAATATTAATTTTAGTATTGTTAATAATCCTAAAAATGTGGTTGAGTTAGAAGCTGTTAATGATATTATTAGAGGAAGTGTGGAACTTAGTAAAGAAAGTGATTTAAAGACTAAGTTAAGCAATGTTGAGTTTGAATTATATGATAAAGATAATAATAAGATTGGTTCAACTTATGTTAGTGATGAAGATGGTCTTATTATTGTTGATAATTTAATTCCTAATGATTATTACTTTAAAGAAGTTAAAGGTATTGAAGGTTATGCTTTAGATGATAGTAATATTGATTTTAGTATCGTTCATAATCCAACGAAAGGTACTAATATTCAAGTACATTCTATTAATGATGTTATTCGTGGGGGAGTAATATTAACTTTATTCGATGATAAAGATCAAGTTATTCCTGGAGCTACTTTTGATTTGTATAGTGTTGATGGTAAATTAATTGGCTCTAAGATAATGGGCAGTGATACATTATTAAAAACAAGTCTTACTGATGATAAGGGTGAGATTTTAATAAATGAGTTAGTACCCGGTGATTATTACTTTGTTCAAACTAAAACAACTGATGATTATTTGATGAATGAAGATGATGCTAAGAATATTTATTATTTCAATATTCCGATTAATCATACTGGCTTAATTACTTTAACAGCTTATAATTATTCACCTCTAGAAATAGATCCACCTATTAAAAAAGTAGTGCTAGGTGATGATGCAAAGGTTACCATAGATGATGTTTATACTTTTGAAATGGTTGGTAGTGAAAAAGCACCAATGCCAATTGGAAGTAATGATGATAAAAAAATAATGAAGGCTAAAGCTGGTGAAGTTGAGTTTGGTTATATTAAGTTTACTAAAATAGGAACTTATACTTATCATTTAAGTGAACTTAGTGGTGATACTGATAAGTGTCATGTTGGTAAAAATACTGGTTGTATGATGTATGATGAAAGTTCTTATGATATTATTGTCACAATTAGTTTAAGTGATGATCGTCGTTTAGTCAGTGAAGTTCAATATCTTCATAATAATGAAGATATTAGTGAAAATGATATCATCTTTAAAAATGTTTATATTGTTGTATCGCAAGTTCCAATAGATAAACCAATTGTTAAAACTGGTCATGATGATTTATTGATAAGTTGTTTATTATTAATAGGCAGTATTGGTCTAATACCTTTATATCGAAAACATTAAATTTTAATAAAAGAGCTGAAAAGCTCTTTTTTATTGATGTTAAAGTTATCAATAAAATAGTGATAAAAAATATTGATTTTTATTAAAAAGCTGTTTATTTAAGAAAAAGATGTGTTTTAGCAGTGTACATTAAGGAGTGCTAAGGGGTTTTTATTGAATAATACTTGAAAATATTATATAATAAGCACAGTGAAAATACTGAAAGGAAAATATAGATGAAAACAGAAATTAAGAAAAATGAAAATTCAGTAGTATCAGTTAAAGTTAGTGCTAATCAAAAAGTATGGCAAGATGCTGTTGATGGTGCTTATAAGAAAGCCGGAGAAGAAGTAGAAATTGATGGATTTAGAAAAGGACATGCTCCTTTAGCTCAAGTTAAAAAGCATGTTAATAAAATGGAAGTATTAAATAGTGCTGCTGATGCGGTATTAAATGATATGTATGTTAAAGCGGTTAGTGAACATGAGTTGTTCCCAATTGCTTATCCTCGTATCGATATTGATACTTTGAATGATAATGAGTTAGAAGTAATCTTTAATATTGCGATTAAGCCAACTGTTGAGTTAGGTGTATATAAAGGATTAAAATATTCTAAAGAAGAAGTACTAGTTAGTGATGAAGAAATTGAACAACAAGTTGAACAATTAAAAGCATCTGCAATTAGTTTAGAAGTTCAAGATAAAGTTATTGAAAATGGTGATACAGCTGTTATTGATTTTGAAGGATTTAAAGATGGTGTTGCTTTTGAAGGTGGTAAAGGAGAAGGTTATCCTTTAAAAATCGGAAGTAATTCATTTATTCCAGGATTTGAAGAACAGTTATTAAATCATAAAGCTGAAGATGAAGTAGAGGTTGAAGTTACCTTCCCTGAAGAATATCAAGCGGCTGATTTAGCTGGTAAACCAGTAATCTTTAAAGTAAAAATTCATGAGGTTAAGGTCGAAGTAACTAAAGAATTTAATGATGAGTATGTTAAAGAACTAGGTAAAGAGGATGTTAGTACTGTTGAAGAGTTAAAAGCTGATATTCATAATAATATTTTAAATCAAAAAGAAGCTCAAGCTGAAAGTAAGGTGGCTAATGATTTATTAGAACTAGTCGCAGAAAGTACTAAGATGGTTATTCCTAATATCTTAATTGAAGATGAAGCTAAAGCAATGTATGAAGATTTTATGAATCGTATTCAACAAAAAGGTATGAATGAAGAAATGTTCTTACAAATATCACAAAAAACAAAAGAAGAAGTTATTAAAGAAATGGAAACTGATTCAGAAAAGAAGATTAAGTTCCATTTAACATTAGAAGCTATTGCGGATACTGAAAATATTGAAGTAAGTGATGAAGAAGTTGAAGCTAAATTAGTTGAAATGGCAAGTATGTATAATATGCCTGTTGAACAAGTTAAGCAATATATGGGCAATACTGATAGTATTAAGTTTGAAATCAAACTTCAAAAAGCGATGGATATAATTAAAGATAATGCCATTGAAGAATAAGAGTGCTTAGCACTCTTGTTTTTATAGAAGGAGGGAAATATATATGGAAAAAGATAAGTTTTTTGAAATACCGATTGTTGTAACTAGAGGAATGTTTGTTTTCCCAAACAATACCTTTAAATTAGAAGTAGGGCGAGCTAAATCATTAAAGGCTATTAATGTTAGTCGTGAAAATTATGATAATTTTATTTTTATTACTTCACAATTTGATCCAAGTATTGATGATCCACGAATCGAGGATTATTCAGAATATGGAACACTATGTCGAATTGATGTTGTTAGAAATCGTGATGACGGTAGCATGAGAGTTAATTTAGAGGGTTTTTATCGTGCTCAAGTAAGTGAGATAAAGGAAAAAGATGGTTTCTTTATTGGTAAGGGGATTGAATTACAAGAGTTCTCGAAGGATTATAATAGTGAAGCAGCTTTAGTTAGAGCTATTGGTAATGCCTTAGAAGAAATGATGAGTGTTGTCCCTAATATTCCTCATGAGATTGTGGGAGAGATTACTAAGGGTATTAGTGCTGCTAATTTAAGTGATATGGTTGCTCAAAACTTTCCGTTATATGTTGAAAAGAAACAAGAGTTAATGGAGACCTTAGATATTAATAAGCGTTTAGAGATTGTCTTAGAAGAAATTCATAATGAAATGACTATTTCTAAATTAGAGTCTTCGATTAATGAAAATGTTCAAGAACGAATGAGTGAGAATCAAAAAGAGTTTTATCTTCGTGAAAGAATGCGTGCTATTAAAGAAGAATTAGGTGAGAATGGCAATACTGAAGATGAAATTAGTATTATGTTAGAAAAAATAAATAATAATCCTTATCCAGAACATATTAAAACTAAAGTAAAAGAAGAAATTAGAAAGTATGAAATGATGCCTCAATCAAGTGCTGAAGCTAATGTTGTTAGAACGTATCTTGATTGGATGATGAGTCTACCTTGGTATGAAGAGAGTGAAGATGAGTCAGATTTAAAAAAGGTTGCCCAGAAACTTAATGATGACCATTATGGTTTAGATAAGGTAAAAGAAAGAATTATTGAATATTTAGCTGTTGTTAAGATGACTAAGTCTTTAAAAGCTCCGATTTTATGTTTAGTTGGGCCACCAGGTGTTGGTAAAACTAGTATTGCGAAAAGTATTGCTTCTAGTTTAAATCGTCATTTTGTAAAAATAAGTCTTGGTGGTATTAAAGATGAATCAGAAATAAGAGGACATCGTCGTACTTATTTAGGGGCCTTACCAGGACGTATTATTCAAGGAATGAAGAAAGCAGCAGTTATTAATCCGGTCTTTTTATTAGATGAAATAGATAAAATGGCTAGTGATTATAAGGGTGATCCGGCTAGTGCGATGTTAGAAGTATTAGATCCTGAACAAAATAGTTTTTTTAGTGATCATTACGTTGAAGAATCTTATGATTTAAGTAAGGTGATGTTTATTGCGACAGCTAACTATTTAGAGGGAATCCCTAATGAATTGCGTGATCGTTTAGAAATTATTGAATTAAGCAGTTATACTGAACAAGAAAAGGTAATGATTGCTAAGGATTATCTTATTGAAAAACAAGCTAAGAATCATGCTTTAAAGAAAGCGCAATTAAAAATAAGCGATAGTATTCTTAAATTGTTAATTCAAGGTTATACTCGGGAAGCAGGAGTTAGACAATTAGAAAGATTAATTGCTAAGTTAGCTCGTAAAGAAGTTGTTAATTTATTAGAAAATGATAAAAGTATATCTTTAAGTAAAACTAATGTTGGCTCAATGTTAGGAAAACCACGTTTTACACATACTTTAAAAGAGAAAGAAAACCAAGTAGGAGTAGTAACTGGTTTAGCATATACGGCTTATGGTGGTGATATCTTACCGGTTGAAGTAACTTATTTTAAGGGTAAAGGTCAATTAGTAATAACAGGTCAACTGGGTGATGTTATGAAAGAATCAGCAAGTATTGCTTTAGATTATGTTAAAGCTAATGCAACTAAGTATCAGATTGAGGAAAAGTTCTTCCAAGAAAATGATATTCATATTCATGTCCCTGAGGGAGCTGTCCCTAAAGATGGGCCAAGTGCTGGGGTAACGATGATATGTGCTTTTGTGAGTGCTTTTACTAATCATAAAACTAATGCCAATATTGGGATGACGGGAGAAGTTACTTTACGTGGTAATGTCTTACCAATTGGGGGATTACGAGAAAAATCAATTGCTGCTCATCGTTCAGGGTTAAAGAAGATTTTAATACCGATTGAAAATGAAAAGGATATTGAAGATATTCCTCAAGAAGTTAGAGATAATTTAGAGATTGTGCTTATTGAGCGTGCTGATGAAGCCTTAGCACAAATCTTGGTTTAAGCTGATGAAAATAAGTAGTGCTAACTATTTAATTGGAGCAACTAATCGTAGTAATTTTCCTAAATTACCTTATCCAGAATTCTTTCTTTGTGGACGAAGTAATGTTGGTAAATCGACTTTTATTAATACGATTTTTAATAATAAGAATCTTGCTAAAACATCTTCTAAACCAGGGAAGACGCAAGTATTAAATTGGTTTTTAGTAAATGATCAATTTTGTATAGTCGATGCTCCTGGTTATGGATATGCTAAAGTCAGCAAAGCTCAAAAAGAAACATTTGGTAATATGATTGAAGATTATCTAATCAATGGTGAAAATTTAAAAGTAGTTTTTCAATTATTAGATTATCGTCATGAACCAAGTGATGAAGATGTCTTAATGTTTAATTTCTTAAAATATTATAATAAAGAAGTTTATTTTATTCTTACTAAAGAAGATAAAATTAAGAAAAATGATTTAAAGAAGAATATGAATATGATTATGAAAAAATTAGATTGTTATGATAATGATCGTTTTATTCCAATATCAAGTGTTAAGCGAACTAATATTAATCAAGTGTTTGATATTTTCAATAAATATTTATAGAAATAAAGAGTGGTTATAAACCCTCTTTTTTTTGTTTTACTAAATAAATAAGATATTTAATTATAGATATAATTACTTTTTAATAACTATTTTCCTTTATTTTTAAACTAATAGTAGAGTTTTTCACGAACGTGTAAATATATAATAATAATTTATAAATTACGTAAAAAGGGTTTACATTTAAAAAATAATATCATAAAATAGCCACATGAAGAATTCTTTAAATATAATAATGGAGGAAAATTATCATGAAAAAAATAAAAATATTAGTTTTAGGACTGATGGTTTTTTTACTATCAGTAAGTGTAATCAATGCTAGTAATATTGTCCAAATTATCTATGATAAAAATGATTTAAGTACTTTTATTGATAACGTATCACTGGAAGTGAATCAGGAAATTAATTATTTACAAGTCTATATTGCTGGTAGTATTAAAAGTATCAACTGGACTAATGAAGATACAAGCATAGCAATGTTAAGTGGTAATAATTTGAATCCGCATATTAAAGCTAAAAGCGAGGGGTCAACCAAATTTAAAGTTAATGTTAGTACTCAAGATGGTTCTATAGTTAATCAAGATTTAAATATTAATGTCTATACTAAATTAAGTAATGAGTATGGGTATGCTAGTACTAATAATGTTCAAGTAAAAAGAGGTGCATCTTTAAATGCAGCGCTACGAGGAATCATCTCTTATAAACAGGACTTTACTATTATTGGTAAAAGTGGTAATTATTATTATATTAAAATGCTTAATAATTATCATTTTAATGATAACCATCAAGGTAATTATGGATATATCCTTAAAAATCAGGTTAGTATTCCTACTACTAGTTTTAGTATTAATAAAGATACTATTAATATTAAACTTAGAGGTAGTACTATCATTACTTATAATTTTAGTCCTAGTCTTGCTAATAAGAATAATAGTATTAATTGGAGCAGTAGTAATAAAGGAATTGTATCAATTAGTAAGAATAATAATAGTCTTAAAATTAATGGTTTAAAGAATGGTTATACTAAGATTACTTTAGAAATGATGCTTAATAATGGAACGAAATTAAAGAAGACTGTGAATGTTTCAGTTTATACTGAACGAATAACTAGTGATCGACCAATTGGTTATTTAAAGAAAGATGATTATTTATTTTTAGGGGCTAATTCAGGCACTAAAAAAAGAATAAAAGCAAAAAAGAATTTAAAATATAATATCATAGGTAAATGTGGTAGATTGTATTATATTAAAGTAGCGGATAGTTATCGGTTTAGTGATGGTAATAATGACCGTTATGCTTATGTTTATGATAGCGTTACTCGTATACCAATCGTTAAATTTAATTTAAATACGAGCTCATTAAAGCTAAGAGTTGGTAATAAGTATAATGTTAATCTTAAAAATGTTATTCCTAATATTACCACTGACAAAACGGAGTACTGGAGTATTAAAGATAAAAAAATAGCTACTGTTAATAAATATGGTTTAGTTACAGGTAAGAGTGGAGGCACTACTGTGGTAAGTGTTAAGGTTGGTTCGCTTAGCAAATCTTTTAAAGTAAGTGTTTATAGTAAAGATGAAAGTATGAGTAACTTTATAAAAGCTTCAGCCTTTACTAATATTTATAAGTATGGGTTTGCGAATAGTGCTAATAATTTTACCAATAATCGGTATCGTATTATTAATAGTGAACGGAATAAATTAAAAGCTAATTTAAGAAATACTGGTGAAAATAAAGCTCAGATTATGAATGAATTAAGTGTCATAGAAGGAAAATGGCATGGTGCTTGTTATGGCTTAAGTGTTTCAGCGGGATTAAATTTTATGAAACAGATTAATGTTAATAAATATATTGGTAATGGAACTAAGAAGGGCTATAATTTAAATAATGTTGGTATTCCTAAATATAATCTTAAATTAGAGAGTCTGATAACTTATTATCATGCTTTACAGTTCTATTCACGATTAAAACCAAGTAATTATTTTTATTATCCTAATAATTATAATAATTATAAAATTGGTGTTATGAAAGTTCTTGATAATGCTAAAGATAATAAACTGCAAATATTTACAATGCAAGTATGTACTAAAAATAATTGTTCAACTTATTTTTATCATACTGTGATTGTTAAAAATTATCTCGGAAAAAATGCTAAAGGAGAATTTAAAATAGCTGTCTATGATAATGGTTATCCAAAACTTAATAGTTATCTTTTAATAGGCAAAGATTACAAATATATTAGTGTCCTTAATTATGGTAAGATTAATAATTTTGAAACATCAACTGATTTTGGAATTTTTAAAGATTTTGATATTGATAATTAAGATAATTAAACTAGAGATTTCAAGTAATAAAAAAATCTCTAGTTTTTTATTTTGTAAAATAATATCAGTTTTTATAATATTATACTTAGAAATTAATACATATAAAAAATGATTTAATTTACATATTAAACAATAAGTAAATTACTTGAATAGTTAAATAAATAATATGAATTGTAACAATATCGATGATTACTTTACTTTTATGTTTTATAAAGGTAGAATGAGTTTATGAAGAATAGTATAATCAATTAAATAGTGGT
>JAITPW010000056.1 GCA_031289255.1 Bacilli bacterium | reverse complement strand
AAGCTTTTCTTGAAGAGCTAAATCATTTATTTTAATAACAGCTCCATCAATATCATAATCATTAAGAGCTCTTTTACTTTCAATAACATTAATTTGTTTTTCAACTTCACTCATCTTTGAATGTAATTTAATTTGATCATTAACACAAAAACCTAATTTTTTTAAATAAGTTAAACATTCAAAATGAGTTTTTAAATTAAGTTCCTGATAATTAGCAATGTTGTAAAAAAAAGCACTTAATTGTCTTTTAGCAACTATTTTAGAATCAAGTTGACGTAATGTCCCTGCTGCTGCATTACGAGCATTCACAAATTGATCTTTATTATTATTACTTAAATCTTCATTTATTTTATTAAACATTGATCTTTTTAAGTAAACTTCTCCTCTAACTACTAAATCAATTTTTTCATTTAGTACTATTGGAATATCACTTATCGTTTTAATATTATTTGTTACATTTTCACCAATTAAACCATTACCTCGCGTAACGCCACTTTCCAAAAGTCCATCTTTATATGTTAAAGAAATAGCCAATCCATCAATTTTTGGTTCAACAACATACTCATAATTAAAAGATTCTTTTCTAATCGTTTGATCAAAAGCATCTAAATCATTAAAATTAAAAGCATTATCTAATGAATACATTTGATAAGCATGCTGATATTTAGTAAATTTATTTACTAGTTGATAACCTACTTTTCTGGTTATGGAATCATTAGTAATTAAAGAAGGATAATTTTCATAATACATTAATAATTCATGATATAAATAATCATATTCTACATCACTTATACTGGGATTATCAAGAGTATAATATTCATAAGCATTATTTTTTAATTGTGTTTCAAGATTAAATATTCTCTTTTTTATATCATCCATCATACTCCCCCTCATCTCTTAAATTATATCATAAATACTAAGATTTAGTTAGTGTTAAGTAAATCCTCATTATACTTATTACCAGCCATTTTTTCAAGAGCATCTTTAGCGGCATTTTGTTGAGCTTTCTTTTTAGAATTGCCTTTCCCTGATCCTAAGATTAGATTATCCATCTTAACTAAAAAAGTAAATAATGGTTTATTAGCACTCCCCTCAGTTGTTACTAATTCATAAATAACCGTTCTTTTTTGATCAGCTTGAACGTATTCTTGAAGTTTAGTTTTATAATCTTCCATATCTACAAATTTATTTTCATCAATAGCATCATATATTACTTTTAAAAATTTTTTAGCAACCTCTAAATTTTCACTTAAATATAAAGCTCCTAAGACTGATTCAAAAACATTTGCTAAAACTGATTCTTTTTTATTACCTCCACTTGCTAATTCGCCATTACCTACTTTAATATAATTAGAAAGTTCATAATAATTCGCAAAATTTGCTAATGACTCTTCGCGAACAATTTTAGAACGTAAAACCGTTAATTTACCTTCATCAATATCAGGATACTTATTATAAATATATTCTGAAATTAAAAATTGTAATATTGCATCACCAATAAATTCTAATCTTTCATAATGATAATTTATTTTATTAATTTCATTAGCATATGAGGGATGAATTAAAGCTTGTTCAATAATATCAGAATTTTTAATTTCACAATTTAAAACATTTTTTAAATGTTTTACACATTTCTTATCCATTGTTGAAACACCTCCTTTTTAATAGCACCACGTATATTATAATACAATTTACTTAAAAGATTGAATAATTACTTAAAAAAAGTTATATTATTAATAAGAATATGGTGGGGTGCTACATATATGAAAAAATTCCTAATTAAAAATAATGATATTATTATGGTAAATGATAACTCAAATAATTTAACTTTTTATGATAATGATGAATTTGATGAACTTATCAAAGAATTAAAAATAAATATCTATCTTCATAAAGAAAATAAAAGTTCTTTTATTAAAAAAATTAATAATATTATTTATGGTAATATCTTCATAATTAATGATCATAAAAATAATAATTTACCATTTATTATCACAGATAATATCTTATATCTAAATATTAAAAATAATCTTGATATCAATAAAATAATTAAAGTTATTATTGAACGTCTCAAAAAGCATGAATTTAACATCATTAATATCTATTTTGTTTTATATTTTATTATTGATGAACTATTACATTATTATTTTTTATTAAATATTGATTTATCAAAACAACTTCAAGATATTGAAAGCAATATATTAAGAAATAAAAATGTTAAAAATAATAATGTTAATGCTTACCATATTTATCAAGAAACCAATCGTATCAAATATCAATTAGCAACCATCATCATCTTTATTGATAAAATAAAATATTTCATTAATGATGATACTGATCTAAATGAAACTAACTATTTAAATTATTTAGAAGCTACTTGTAATCATTTAAATAATGAAAATAAAATAATCTTAGACCAAATCATTCAAATAAAAGAGTTAATTCAAAACCAACTTGATATTAACTTAAATAACTCAATGAATTTCTTTTCAATTGTAGCCACAATCTTTTTACCACTTACTTTAATCGTTGGGTGGTATGGTATGAATTTTAATATGCCCGAATATCATTGGCAATACGGTTATTTAGTCCCTATCATTCTAGCAATCATCTCTTTAATAATAACTATTTTTTTAATAAAAAGACAACAAAACAATCATAATAAATAATAAATAATAATTTAAATCTTAATCATATTATCAAGAATTATTGGTATTAAAATAATCTTGGGCATCTTTAAAGGCTATTTTTAAAATATCATTATTTTCACTAAGACTAGCTATTTTAAAATTAGGTAGCCCAGCTTGTTTAACTCCTAATATATCACCAGAACCTCGATTCATCATATCATATTCAGCAATCTTAAAACCATTATCATTATTAGTAATGTATTCTAAACGCTCGATAACATTTTCATCACTACTTGGACTTAAAAAGACACAATACCCTTGTAATGAAGAACGTCCCACGCGACCACGTAGTTGATGTAATTGACTTAAACCAAAGCGATGAGCATCATAAATAATTATACAAGTAGCATTAGCAACACTAATACCGACTTCTAATAATGATGTTGATACTAGAATATCATAATGATGATTAATGAACTCATTCATTACTATTTCTTTATCATTATTATTCATTTTGCCATGGATAAGTCCCACTTTATATCTATTATTAAAATATTTAGTAATATTACGATGAATATTTATTGCATTCTTTATGTCAAGAACAAGGCTTTCTTCCACCAACGGTGTAATAATATATATTTGTTGGTTTAGTTCTAATAATTCAATCATCTTATTATAAAAAGGTTTAACACTTTTTGATTGATAATAAAATGATTTAATTATTTGTTTATGAGGTAAATTATTAAATAAATATGAGACATCAATATTAGCAAAAATAACTTGAGTTAATGTTCGTGGTATTGGAGTAGCACTCAACATTAAACATTCAACATTGACACCCTTTTGTATTAGTTTAATTCTTTGATTAACTCCAAATTTCTGTTGTTCATCATAAATAACTAACCCTAAATTATCAAAAATAACATCTTTTTGATATAGAGCATGGGTCCCAATAATTAAGTCTATTTCATGATTACTTAGTTTATCTAAAAGGACTTTTTTTTCATTTTCACTTATATTGCTAGTCAATAAAGCAATCTTAATATCATTTTTAAAGATTGCTATGGCACTTTGAAAATGTTGTTGAGCAAGAATAGTGGTTGGGGCCATAAAAGCAACTTGATAACCAGCTTCAATTACCATAAGAGCACTAATTAAGCCAATTATTGTCTTACCCGAACCAACATCAGCAATTAATATTCGATTCATTAATTGATCACTAACTAAATCATGATATATTTCTTTAATTACCTTATTCTGTTCATCGGTTAATTGATAAGGTAAAGTATTATTAAAAGTATTAATCCGTTGCCAATCAATTTCTTTAACATATTCTTGAGCATGAAGATAATTTCTTTTACTAATAACACTTAAACTAAATAAAAATAACTCTTCATAAATTAAAGTTCTTTTAGCTTCATTAAGCTTAGCAATACTTAATGGTTTATGGATTGTTTTAATGGCTTCTTTTTTAGTCATAAGCTGATACTTACTCATCAAATAAGTAGGTAAACAATCCTCAAAAATATCAATATAGGCACTTAGCGTATTACTAACTAATTTATAATAGTTTTTCTGATCATAATAACCATTAAGAGTATAAATAGGTGTAATTCCTAAAACATTCTTGATTGGTTTAAAATATACTTCATTAACGATAATATTATTATTTTGATAGTAGCCATTAATAGTAACTATCTTATTAAGATATTTTCTTAAATTATTAAACAAATAATAACGATTAAAAATAACAATATCTATTTCCTTATTTTGATATTTAACTCTAAAACTAATTCTATTTTTTCGACCATTAAAAAAATTAATGGTTGCTAGAGAAATAATTTCAACTTCAACACAAATCTTATCTTTATTAAAACTTTCTTCAATAACTTGATATCTCTTAGGATACTTAACTAATAAGTCATTAACAGTCATAATATTTAATTTCTGCATAACCTCTCTTTGTTTCGAAGTTAATTTTAAGACATTAATATCATCAAATAAATTCATTTAAATTACAACCCTTATTAATGGTGCTTTATTAATCATAAAAGCTCCTATTTTAAAAGCATTATTAAACAACATTAGTTGTTCATTAGTAATAGGCTTATTACTATGTAAATAACCAATAATATCATTTTCATTAAGATAATCATTAATACCAACTTTTAAAACAATCCCAGCACTATAATCAATAAGATCATCCTTAGTATAACGACCCGCCCCTAAAGAACATGCTAATTGACCTAAAACTAAAGCATCAATACTATTAAGATATCCTTTTATTGGCGTTTTGATAGCAATGACATGAGCTGCTCTTGCAAACTTACTAACATCATCTAAGTAAGTAGTATCACCCTGTTGAGCATTCACAAATTCTTTAAATTTTAAGAATGCTTCATTATTCTCTATTTTTTCTAAAGCTAGTAATTTACCTTCATCAATAGTTTTAACAATATTAGTTTCCTTTAAGATAATAGCTGCTAAATCAATACTAAGCTCTCTTAATTCATGTTTCTCCTTATTTTTTAAGATATTAATAGCTTCAATAACTTCTAAATTATTACCGATTGATCTCCCTAAAGGATTATCCATAGCAGTGATAACAGCTCTCATTTTCTTATTAAATTTTTGAGCAATTTTTATCATTAATGTTGCTAATTCATAAGCATCTTCTTCATTATTCATAAATGCTCCTTGCCCAACCTTAATATCTAATAAAATCATATCTGCATTACTAGCAATTTTTTTAGAAATTATACTAGAAGCAATCAAAGGAATCGATTGAACAGTACCAGTTACATCTCGTAAAGCATAGAGTTTTTTATCTGCTAAAACAAGCTCATCACTTTGAGCAATAATAGCCATTCCCACTTCATTAACTTGCTTAATAAAAGTTTTATTATCAAGCATAACTTTAAAATTAGGAATTGATTCTAACTTATCAATTGTCCCCCCCGTATGAGTTAGACCTCGCCCTGACATTTTAGCAACTTTTAAATGACAAGCAGCTAAAATAGGTGTTAATACTAAAGTAACACTATCACCAACTCCACCTGAAGAATGCTTATCAACCACAATCCCATCAACATCACTTAAATCAATAATAGCTCCAGTATTAATCATAGCTTTCGTTAAATAATAAGTTTCATCTTCATTCATACCATTTAATAAGATGGCCATTAATAATGAGGATATTTGATAATCAGGTATCTCATTATTAACATAACCATTAATAAAAAAAGTTATTTCCTCTTCTAATAATATATCTTTATTTTTCTTCTTATTAATAATATCAATAATATTCATCATCATCATCCTCTTTAAATAATATTAGTAAGATAAACAAAATTCTTTTTATTCTGATGAGCTTTCTTAATTTTAGTACATACTTCAAGAGATTGCGAAAAAGCTACTACTGTTGAACCACTACCACATACCATACATTTATCAACACCTAAATCATATAATTCATTCATTATCGTATTAATAATACCTTTAATATTAATAGCACTTTGTTCTAAAGAATTAGCTGCTTCTTTAACATATGAATCATAATTATCCTGTTCAAGAGCTTCAATTACTTTAGTTATATCAGGATGCGCACAAGTAGTTAAATTGACATTCTCATAAACTTGTTTTGTGGATAAACCTCGATTAGGCTTGACTAGTATTATCTTCCATTTAGAAATATTAATATTTAAAGGTTTTATGATTTCACCATATCCTTTTACCCGACATATATTATCATAAAAAAAGAAAGGAATATCATAACCAATACTTTTTGATAAATTAATTTTATCCATAATAGTCATATTTAATGTAAATAATTCATTAAGCATATCAATAACAGTAGCAGCATTGGCACTGCCTCCACCTAAACCAGCTTGCAGAGGAATATATTTAGCAATATGAATATTCAAACCTTTATTAATTTGATAGTTTTCAAGCACCGCTTGAGCAGCACGATAAACTAAATTACTATCATCACAAGGTACAAATTTATTAGTACACGTTATTTTAATTTGAGAATCATTAGTTATGTCAATATATATTTTATCATATAAATTAATTTTACTCATTATCATATCTAATTCATGATAACCATCTTCATTTTTATTTAAAATATTAATAGCAAGATTAATTTTAGCGTATGATTTTCTAATCATAATATTTATGCTCCTTTAAATAATTACTTAAGGCAATATAATTATCAATACTTAAATTTTCAGGTCTTAATTGGACATTTAACTTCAAATCAGTAAGTATTTTAATGGTTGCCTCTTTATCATTAATAATATTATTTAGATTATTAAGAATCGTTTTTCTTCTTTGTGAAAACATTAAACGAATAAGATTAAAGAATAGTTCTTTATCTAATAATTGATATTCATTATTTTTAAAGATAAATTCCACAACAACACTATCAACTTGAGGTTGTGGTATAAAAATAGCTTTAGGAATTTTCATTACTATTTTAGTATCTGTATAATAATTAGTAAGAATACTTAATGAATTATATTCTTTAGTATTAATATGAGCATTTAATCTTAATCCAACTTCTTTTTGCATCATCGCATAAATACTACTGATCTTAGTTTCATGACTTGTTTCAAATAATTTAATTAATATTGGTGTCGTAATATAATAAGGTAAGTTTGCTACGACAACAAGTCTTCTATTATCATTAAAATACTCTTTAACTATCTTACTAATATCAATCTTTAAAAAATCATCAAAAATAACCTTAATATTAGTGAATTCACTTAAAGAATACTTTAAGACTTCTTCTAATCTTTGATCTATCTCAATACATAACAATTGATGACATTCACGAGCTAAAAACTGGGAAAGCGCTCCAATTCCAGGACCTATTTCAATAACATTAGTATCTTTATCAAGACCAGCTTTTTTAACAATATTATTAATAATATTACTATCAATAATAAAATTTTGTCCAAATGCTTTCTTAGTATTTAAATTAAAATATTCCATTATTTCCTTTGTTTTCTTAATACTAGCAATATTACTCATTAATTACCTCCATAATCTTAAATATTTTATCTTTATTAAGATTAATCATATTTAAACGATGATATAACGTTTTATTATTACATGGTCCAATATTCAAGTAATTACATAATTTTAGTCTTTTTTGTTTATTGCCACTTAAATTTAAAGATAAATAATCATGCCAAGTTAACGTATTATCATTAATATTAAAAGTTATGGTATTACTAAGGGCTTCTTTAATTAATAGCGGTGAAGCATGCTCAATACCTACTTTATGTTTATGAATATCAATCGCATCTTCTTTTTTTAAAAAAGCATGTTTAGTATTACCAATTCTTTTGACAATAGTATCTCTAATTTTTTCACCCGGATAATCAGGATCAGTAAAAATAATTACACCTCTAGTTTCATTAGCTTTTTTGATTAAAGATATAGTATCTTCATTAAGAGCCGAACCATTGGTAACAATAATATCAGCATCAATAAAATTCTTAAGATGTTGCATATCATGATATCCTTCAACAACAATAACTTCATTAATTTTCATAGTTCAAATCCTTCACATAGACAAATTCATTAAAAGTAGATAAATCTTCATCATAAACATAACCATCATATGAAAATTCATCAAAATATAAAATATCTTTATTATTAATGAGATAATTTAATAATTGACCTCTTAATTTCTTAGATGCAACACTATGTTGTTTTAATGAATTACCTGTTTTAATATAAAAAGTAAAATTAATCATAAAAGGATGTTTAATATTTTTAGTGAATTCATTAGATGCTAAATTAATAATCATATCTTCATCTTTTAATAACTCATTAATTTTAGCACTAAATAATGATTGATATTTATTACTATTAAGCATAGTATAATCATAACGATACTTACTTATATAATCAAAAGCATAACTATAACCATATAATGCTGATAGAATAATAACATTTTCATATTTGATATTATTTTTATTAGTTAGTTGTTTAAAACTAATACCATTATATAAATCAATCGCTTTTTTACTATAAACATTGATTTTTTGGTTATCCAAATAAATATTCTTATTAGTTTTAAAGACATCTAACACCTCATTACTTGGAACATTCTTAATAAAAGATATTAAATCATTTACTTCATTAATATTAATATCATTGGCTCTTTTTACTAAATTAGTATTATCCATTTGTTTTGATGGACTAAATAATATTTTCATTATCTTCTAATATAAGGATTATGTTTTAGTTCATCCTTGATACTTGTTTGCGGTCCATGACCAGGATAAATATCATAATCAGTCGTAAATGTTTTTAAAATATCAAGTGAGTCAAGCATAATATTATAATTACCAGTTGGTAAATCACATCTTCCTATTTCATGATAAAAAACAAAATCACCACTAAATAAAGCATTCAATTCTTTAGCCTCTAACATACTATGCCCTTTAGTATGCCCAGGAACATGATAAATATTAAATGTACCTAAACATTTAATTTTAAGAATATTTTCAATAGCAATAGCATCTTTAATATTAATATTATCATACATTGCTGACATATTCTGTTTCTCATCAAATAATAAATCTATTTCATCTTTATGGACATAAATAGGAGCATTATATTTAAATACTAATTTATCACAAGATAAAATATGGTCAATATGAGAGTGTGTTAAATAGATACTTATATTTATTAAATCATGTTCTTTTAGAAAAGTATCTATTTTATTAAAATCTGATCCAGGATCAATAATTAATGCTGTATTATTATCATAGATAATGTAGGTATTTTCATCAATAAAACTATTGATAATTAAGTTAAATTTCATTATTAAGACTCCTTACTAAAAAAAGATTATTATAAAATAATCTTTATTTTTTCTCTTTATGCACTGTTTTAGCATTGCATCTTGAACAATACTTTTTATATATGACACGATCTGGGTGTAATTTTTTATTTTTCTTAGCAATATAGTTTTCTTCGCTACATTCAGTACATTTAAGGATAATATTTTCTCTCACAACAACACCTCCGCATTTCTCTATTATTCTAACACATAAATAAATAAAATTCTACTATTTAACCAATATAAACAAACAATATTCATATTTAATAAAGAAGCTTATCAT
>JAITPW010000025.1 GCA_031289255.1 Bacilli bacterium | reverse complement strand
CTATTTGGTTTATGTTTTAATATCACCGATTATAATTGATAACTTTTTTAAAATAGGTCATCTTGATGTTAATAATATTATTAATGGACTACAATCATTTTTCATTGATCTGCAAACTAACATTAGAATCCTAAATAATGTTGATTTAATGGGACTATCCCAAGATATTTTAAAAAATGTAACTAATTATTTTTCAACTAATAATATTAATAATATTGTACAATCAATCTTAGGTTTAACAAGTTCTGTTTATGCCTATTTAATGGGTTTTATTGTTAGCATTTATCTAATCGTCAGTAAAGAAGAATTATTTAAAGCTACTAATAAATTCTTTGAAGCTATTCTCAATGAAAGACAGTTTGTTATTACTAAAAAATATTTCTTATTATTTGAAAAGACTTTTAAAAGATTCTTCTTTGGTAAAATGTTAGATTCTTTAATAATAGGGATTATTGCTTTCTTTGGTTTATGGATTTTGAAAGTTCCATTTTATTCATTACTGGCTTTATTAATTGGTATTACTAATATGATTCCTTATTTTGGACCATTTATCGGGGGAATTCCAGCTGTAATTGTTACTTTATTTATCACTGGTAATCCGATTAATGCTCTAGTTTGTGGTTTGTTTGTTTTAGTGTTACAACAGTTTGACGGTCTTTATTTAGGACCTAAAATATTAGGTAAAGCTGTTAAAATATCAAGTGTTTGGGTATTGATTGCTATTATTATTGGAGGAGCCCTATTTAGAGTGACAGGATTATTACTATGTGTTCCTTTTGCGGCGACCTTTAAAGAAGGTTTTGATGAATTTTATAAATATCGTATGAAAAAGAAGGCTGTATTTCAAAAAAAAGAATATCTTAGAAATAAACAAAGTGAAAGTGAATAAATAATTGATGTGGTGATGAGTCATGGTTAAATTAACAATTAAAGATCCTGAAGTTTTAAAGATTGTTTTTAATATGAATACATACTATGGAGCTACCCAAAGTTGGTATCAAACTAATTGGCAAAGAAAAGCTGGTTGTGGGCCAACAACATTAAGTAATTTAATCATTTACTATGCTAAAACTCATATAAATAATAATATATTATTTGATAAAGATACTAGTTATGCTAATGTTCTATCATTTATGAATGAGATGTGGAACTATGCCCATCCAACAATTTTGGGAGTAAATAAGCCTGAAATAATTAAAGAAGGTCTTATTAATTATGGCAAGAGTAAAAAAACTAGACTATTCACAAATATCTTAAAGATTAAAAAAAATAAATTATTAAGACCATCACTTGAAGAAATAATTAATTATTTAAAGAAAGCTCTTATTAATAATAGTGCAGTTGCTTTTCTTAATCTATCAGCTGGTAAGCTAACTAATTTAGATGATTGGCATTGGGTTTTAATAATATCATTATCATATAATAAAGATGATGTTGATGTGGAAATTATGGATCAAGGTGAATTAAAAATAATTAATCTTAAAGAGTGGTTATTATCAACTCGTTTAGGAGGAAGCTTTATTTATATTGAAAGAGCAGAGCTTATCAAATAAAAATAATTTGGTTTAATTATATTTATTCTTAACAATTTTACTTGATTTTTAATATGGCATATTATATACTTTTATTAGTAAAGGTAGCTTTACTGATAAAAGTATTTTTTTAAGCTATAAATATTAGCTTAATAATCTCCATTTCCTAAACAATAAAAACATGTTATATGGCATGTTTTTATTGTTTTTAATTAGAAGAGATTAACTATTTTTATTCCAAAGATAGCCTTCTTTTTGAATTGTTAAGATAAAATGAGTACCGATTTTTTTACGTATTCTTTTAATAACATGATAAATATAATCAGTATTATCAAGATCACAGTCCTCATTATTAGGATATAATAGGATACTTAATTGTGACTTAGTTGTAGGTTTACCATTATTTTTTATGAGATGCTCTAAAATAATAAGCTCATTAATTGATAGCTTAATTATAGTTTCATAATTGACAAATATTTTCTTTGATACATTTAGAAATATATTTTCGTCTTTACAATAGATAATATCATCATTATTATCAGTATTTATTGATTGATATATTTCTACTATTTTATCATAATTTTTATTATTAACATTGATGACTCTTGGATTTTCATCATTGAGATACTCAGTTGTATTATCAAAAAGAATAATTATTACTATTTTATTAAAAGATTCAAGAATAGTATTTAATAATCTTTTAGTATCTGGTAAAGTACATAATGGTTTTATAATACATAGTCTATAATTAAATTTTTGTAGTTTTTCTATAAATGTATCTTGATCATGGCAAAAATCTATCAACATTTTATTTTCATATAAAAAATTCACCACTTTATTAGATTTAATTTCATTAGTTAAGAATAATATTGATTGCTTCATAAATGACTCACCTCAAATTTAATATAGTTAAATAATAACATTAATATATTTCATTTTCAATAAATGTAACAAGATGAACACATTTTAATAATAATTATTCTAAGTCATTTAGCTTATTATCTGATTATATTTATCTTCATTATTTGGATATAAACATACTTGTATCAATTTTACTGACAATTTTAAGTTATATATTGAATAGATATTTTCTTGTAATATAAATTAATTTATAAATGAGGTGATATTATTAAATAATTACATTTTAAATTCATATATAAAAAAGGAGAATTTACTATAAAGATTAAATTAATTATTTTGTTATTGATTATGACAAGCTTTGTTTCAAGTATTATTTTATGATATTGGTCGAATAAATGATTTTTTTAACGAATATCTAATATATTGTATCAAAAGAGTAGTTTACTGAACTAGTTGTTTAACTATTGTTTGTATAATTGTTGCTATTATTTTGATAATTTTTTTATCTATTTACTAATGAAATTATGATATTTGATAAGGAGTATAATTCAGACTTTTTAAATTTTATAAATATAAGAATTGATATACTCAATAAGTTTAAGATTCTATTATCATATCCAATATTGGGAATACCTGCTTTTTTCTATAATGGTTATTTATTTACACTGTTTTTTTTCTATGAATAAACAAAAAATATATTCATAACTATTATTTTTATTATATTTTAATATATTATAAGCATTAAGGTTATCTCGGTAGTTAGAAAATAATTTCTATGTTTCTCTTCCTATATTTCATTCATTTAATATTAGATGTAGTAATTTAGCTTGAGTATCTTATGTTTCAATATTAGTACAAGGAATAATAATAATATTGTTATTTAAATTTAGAAAAAATTTAATTCTGATTCAAAAAAATTGGGAGATTATCAAAGATTAATGACAGAGAGTTGGCAATTTACTTGGCAATTTTATATAATTTCTTGAATAAATATTTTCTTAGAATATAATGTAAATTATAAGGGAAGTGATATTTATTAATTATTATAGTTTCAAATATTATATAAAATAAAGGAGAATTATTATGAAAAAAATTAAATTAATTATTTTGTCATTGATAATGACATGCTTTGCTTCAGGTATTAGTGTTAATGCAGCTACTTCTGATATAATGGACTATTATTTTTCAATATTTCAAGGAAGATATACTCAAGCTCAATATTATGATGCCAAACCACACTCAGCTATTTCTTTTAAAAATTATGCCGGAACAAATAAAAAAGATAAAAGTGCTTATGTCATAAACTCAACTAGCACCTTAAATTTCTATCAATATTTAGGTAAAGTTGATTCATCTCTTAGTTATAGTGATAAAATTATACATAAACAATTTACTAGAAGTTCTTATATTAATAAAGCGCCTAGAGATACTTCGTATGGTCATGTTTTTTATGCATCAAGAGAGAATGTTTGGGATGGTAGAGGCGAAATCTCTGGTTCATGGTCTTGTGATGATAAAAATGGAAAATAAATTAAATTTAAGAAGATTCACAAACAAGTTTCTAATAGGAACTTGTTTATCTTCTTATATAGTGAGAACAATAATTTACTCATTAGTTTTATTCTTTATTTATAGTAGTTTTAATGATTTTTATGCTAATAATTTTTATGGTGATGATCTTACCTTAAAATATATATATGGTCATCGTTTAAGTTTTTACTTTTTCAATGAATATATTGGAAGTTATTTACTATTTGTATTTATAATTGAAAGCATTAATCTTTTATTCTATGCTATTCATTATAAAAATCAAGTGCTATTTTATCGCATTGGTCGAACAAATGATTTTATGAAGGAATATTTTAAATTTATTATAAAGCATGCTATATATTCAACTTTTATTATCTTTTTAGCTTGTTTTATTTGTTCAGTTGCTTTAATAATTATTAATTTTATTATCACTAAAGAAATCATGATTTTTGATCCTGAGTATTATGAGATTCATATTGAAAATATTTATATTGGTGACTTCATTCCCGCTAAATATAGATTACTGGCATCTTATATTATCACAAGTATACCAGCTTTTATTGGTAATATCTTTTTAATTATTTATTGCGCTTTTTTCTATGAAAAAACCAAGAACATTATACTACAAACTATATTTACTATTTTTATTTACATTATCAGTGTTAACGCAATTTCCATCGCAGGAATGCAATACGCTATTTTTTTACCGGTTTATCCCATAATTAATATAAAATATGTTGGTCCAGTATGGATATCTTATTTATCCATAGGTATTCAAAGTATAATAGTCTTTTTACTATTTAAATATCGAAAAAGGATGATATTAGATGAAATTTAAAAAGAATTATATATTATATATTATGCTCATTATAATATTTCTTGATTTTTTTGAAAGATTTCCAAGACTTATTATGCAAAATGAAAATGGTGTTGATATTGGTGCCGTTTGTGCTGTCCCAAATATTTGTTTAAGTATTTTCATGATATTCTATGTTGAGAAATTTCAACATCTTTTCTATTATTATAAGACTAGATTAGTTAAGAATAATCAAGTTTATTTAAAATCATTCATTGGTATCTTGAAAAATAGTATTTTTAAATTTCTATTATTCATTTTAATGTATACAATATTCTTTTTTATTACCAATAAACAAGTCTTATTAGTTTATGTTTTAATTTATTTATTCTCTTTATATATTGAATTATTAATAATTAGAAATATTCTTATTTTCTTTTTTAAACCTAGAATAATTTCTTTAATATTATTAGTTTTCTTTTTTATGACCTGGACGATTAATAATTTCTTTCCTAATAATCCATTAATACCGATAGTAGCTTCATTTTCTCCATATAGCATGTTTCCTTTCTCATTGTTGAAAATTAGAATTATTGTTTATTTAGTAATATCTATTTTAATGTATTTTGTTTTAACATATCTTAGACAAATAACCAAGTTTATAAAGAAATTTAATTTTAATATATTTAAATTATTAGTAATTCTTAGTTTCTTCTTACTAGCTTTTAATATTTATACAATCGGTCGAATTAAGGACATGGAATTTTATCTATTCTACTCACATGAGCTTTATCAAAATCTCTATGAATATATGATGTTTAATTTTATTATTTATTTTACGATCAATTTAAAAACTGGTTTATTCTGTTTTAATATGAAGAGTGGTATGCAAAGATATTTTCAATATCGTATTATTAGTAGAA
>JAITPW010000031.1 GCA_031289255.1 Bacilli bacterium | reverse complement strand
CAGCTCTATTTTCAAGCAGCTCTATTTTCAAGCAGCTCTATTTTCAAGCAGCTCTATTTTCAAGCAGCTCTATTTTCAAGCAGCTCTATTTTCAAGCAGCTCTATTTTAACTTTAATATTAATACTAATATTCTTTATAAAGTTTACTTATATTTAATATTTATGTCAACGAATTTTTAAAGAAAATTGTGTGCATTTTCTACACATAAATAAAAAACAACCTATTGTTATAAGTTGTTAGTTTAATTCAGCAACTGTTGCTCCTTGACCACCTTCTTGATAAGAAGCAAATGCGAATGATTTGATATTCTTATTATTTTTTAAGGTACTTTGGACCATAATCCGTAACGCACCTGTCCCAAAACCATGAATAATTCGAACTTTATTAAGTTTAGCAATTATAGCATCATCTAAAAATTTATTTAATGTTCGCTGTGCTTCTTCGACTCTTAGACCGATAAGATTTATTTCACTACGAGCACTTTTCTTAGCTAACTTACTAGTTCTTACTTTAGTTTTATTTTCTTTAGTTTGATGCTGAATAAATGCTATTTCATCATGTTTGACTTTAATACTCATATTACCAACTAAGACATTATATTGTTTATTAGCAAGTATTTCTTTAATTGAACCATTACTATTTATTCTTAATACTTTGACAATATCACCAAGTATAAAAGTTTGTTTATCATTATTAACTTTAATTTCATTATCAAAATGTAACTTATTTAATTCACTTTGATATTCATTAATTTTGTGATTAATAAACTTATCCTCTTTTTTTAATTTACTAATAATTTGATTAGCTTGTTCTTTTTGAGTAGCCACAATATCATTCGCATCATCTAAAGCTTTTTTAATAATTTTATCTTTACTTATTTCTATTTGTTCTTTTTGATGTACTAATGAAATTCTTTCTTTTTCTAATAAGGCTTGTTGTTGCTCTAAAATATTTTCTTTTTGGGTATACTCTTGTTGCATGGTTTGTAGTTGTAATAATAACTCTTCTGAAGTTGCTAAATCTTCATGATAATAAGTTAAAGCTTGCTTAACAATGCTTGAAGATAAACCCAAACCTTGAGCGATAATAAAAGCATTAGATGAAGCAAAGGTATCAAAATTTAATTTAAACATTGGTAATTTCGTTTTTTCATCAAAAGCAACACTAGCACTTCTAACATATGGTTTAGTAATAGCATAGTTTTTTAGTTTACTATAATGAGTTGTAACTATTAATGAGGCATCTTGAGCATATAAATATTCAATAATTGCTAATGCTAGATTTTCACCTTCCCGAGGATCAGTACCTGAACCTAATTCATCAAGTAATACTAAAGAATATTCACTAACTTCTTTAGTGATATTAATAACATTACTTAGATGAGCTGAGAAAGTTGATAAAGAAGTAATAATTGATTGTTCATCACCAATATCAACAAATATCTTTGAATAGATTGGGAAATTAGAATTTGATGAGGCTTGAATGCCAATACCACTTTGTACCATTAAACTAAATAGTCCCACCATTTTTAAAGTAACACTTTTCCCCCCTGTATTAGAACCACTAATTAAAACAATCCGATATTTACTTTCATCATTACAAATATAAAAATCATTAGCAACTACTTTATCGTCCGCAATTAAAGGATGTTTACCATTGAATATTTCTAATTTAGCACTATCTTCATTAAGTTGAGGAATAATACTATTCGTTGCTAATGAATACAAGGCTTTCGCATTAACTACATCAATATATTCTAATATATTATAATTATCGATAATAATATTAATATTATTATAAAGATCTTGGCTTAATTCTTGAAGAATAATACTCATTTCTTCTAATTTTTCAAATTCTAAAGATTGAATTTTATTATTTAAATTCACAATATGACTAGGTTCAATAAAAATAGTTTGTTTCGAACTCGATTCATCATGAATAATACCTTTAATGATATTCTTACTACTTAATTTAACCATAACAACATAACGATTATTTCTGGTTGTAATAATATTATCCATTAAATGATCACTATTTTTTTGAACAAAACTTCTTAAATAGTTATTAATATCATCATTAAGAATTTTTATTTCTTTAGATATTCTTAGTAAGTTAGCACTAGCATCTTCATAGACTAAACCACTATCATCAATCATTTTATAAACTTTATTAGCAAGAAGAGTAATGTCATTTAAATTATTAAGCCAACTTAGCAAGATTGGAAAACGATCGTGTTCTTTTATTTGTTTACTAAGTTCTTTTAAGAAAGAGATACTTTCTTGTTGTTTAATGATTCTAATAATACTTAAGCCATCTAAAGTTCTTTTATGATCAATATTATTGATAATCGCTTTAACATCATAAAAGTTATTTAAAGATATCTTTTGATAATTAGTAGTAAGTCTCATTAGTTCATCAGTTTCTTTAAGTAAGTTATTTACTTGATCATAAGTAGTTTGGTGAGTTGTACTCGCTATAACGCTTTTACTACTATCATTATGAGCATATGCCATTATCTGTTGAAGAATAATATTAAATTCTAGTTTTTGATATAATCTATTTTTTTCCATAATAAAAAACTCCATTTAAAATATTATATTTTTTATTAAATTCATTAGATAATAAAAAACTGTTTTTTATTTCTTTATTATCTTTAATTAACATAGGCATATTATCATTTAAATAAGTTGTTCCACTATTTAAAATACAAATTAAGAGATAACCAATAATAAGACCAACTACTAAACCAGCTAAACGATCAATAGTGGAAACAAAGCTCTTCTTAATAAAATGTTTAAAGGTAAATAATATTATTCCTAATAAAACAATACCTATAAAAATAATAAGTAGATAACCAAGCAAACGATTTGCGATTAAATAAGCTTTCATTTGATAAGGTAAAATTTGTAATAGACTATTATAAATTGTAGCACTAAAAAAATAATATAAGACAATAAAGCTTATACTTATAATATTTTCAATAACACCCTTTATCAGACCATTTACTATAAAAAAGAGAACAATAATACTTAAAACAATATCTATAATCATGTAATCACCTTCTTTATTGTACCATAATTTAATAATAATAAGCGTAGATATTAAATCAAAATATCAAGACTCAAATTGAAATGCGAAGTAGTACACTCAATTAATTGATGTCTTAGTTAATTTTTTATTTGAACAACTAAAAAAAAGGAATTTAATTTATTCCTTTTTTTATTGATTATTATTAATATTATATTTTAAGAAAAAATTAATTAACGATTATGGTCTAACTAAATTATAAATTTTTGATGCCACCTTTTTAAATAGTTCATCATGGCTAGCTACAATGATCGTAATACCTTCTTCATTTAGTTTCTTTAATATATCTAAGACCTTCTCTTTATTATCATTATCAAGATTACCAGTTGGTTCATCCGCAATTAATATTTTCGTTTCTCTTAATAAAGCACGAGCAATCGCAATCCTTTGTTTTTGACCACCACTTAAAGTATTAATTAAAGCATCTTTTTTAATACATAAATCTACTTTATTTAATACTTGATCAATTCTTTCATTAATTGCTTGTTTATTAAGTTTTTTATCAAGTAAGGCTAGTTTAAGATTATCATAAACACTCTTATCATCCAACAAATAATAATCTTGATAAATACTAGTAATGTATTTATTACGAATAACTCTAGTTTGATTAATAGCTTGCTTATTATCAAGATAAGTAATATGTCCTTCATTAACATTTTCTAGAGTTGCTATCATGTTTAATAAAGTTGTCTTCCCTACCCCACTTGTTCCATAAAAACAAATAAAATCACCATCATTTATTTCAAAATTAAAGTTTTTAAAGATAATATTATTATCATATTGTTTAGTAATATTATTTAATTGTATGTTCATAATCAGTTCCCTCTCTTATATCTGCTTGTAGATATTTATTAATATTACGATACCAACTAAAATAAATAATCATAACACTCATTAATACTAATAATCCATAAGTTATTATTGTAATAATACTAAGATTTAATAAAATATAAATACCCAATCCTAAATAACAACATCCTAGTATTATTAAAGGTTCTTTTAAACATTTTATAAGCTTATAACCATAACTATTCTTTAAACAAATTAAACGAAGATAATACTTAAATAATAAATAGATTAAGACAATATTAAAGATTACTAATGATATCAAACTCATCGTAATGATAATGAAATAGGAAGACATTTGATTTCCTAAAAAACTCTGCCCTATTTCATCAAATACATTAGCTGATTTTACCAAAGGTTTATTATTGATACCCATATCATTATAAATACTCTTAACAATTTTTTTAGCATCTTCTAAATTTTTAGCTTTAAAAGCTGGTTGTATAGATTTTCTCTTTCTAAGATCTAAAACAAATGAAGAATAATCTTTAAAAGAATCACTCATAAAAATATTTAGTTTCTCACTAATATCAGCTTTGATAAGTGAACATTTTTTATCATAATTATTAAAGTTAGTAATGTCTTGAGAAATGATAATAAGACATTCATTATTATTAAAAGTTATTAATTGATGATTATCATCATACATTTTAAAATTAGTTAAGTAATTAGGAGTTGATTCATAATATTCATATGTATCATTATTACTAGAATAGATTCCAAACCCATTGTATTCTTTAACTAAATGATTGTTTATTTCATCATGTTGTTCATTACTTAATTGAAGAGGATAAAGATCAATTTGATAATAATTGTTTTTATCTTGGGCTGGTTTAATCATATTATTTAATTCAAAAATACTATAATTATTTTTAATTAAATAAATGGAAAAAATATTCGTTATTAAAAATAAAACAAAAATGATAATTATTAATAAGTAATTATAATTCTTTCTTAGAAAGATGCGCACAACTTTAGTTACAACAATCCCAAAAACAATCGATAATAGATAAAGAAGAATAAAAACAACGATTAATGCTCCATAAAGAGGCAAAATGTTTTGATAATATAATAGTAATATTATTAATGTAAGAATTAAAATACTTAAGAGTTGTTTTGATCTTTTTGATAGAATTAAATTTTTAGTAATAGTTAAATCATCATAACCAAAATTGCTTAGAATTCGATATTCTTTAGAATTTTTAATAATACGATAAATATCATATATTATCACTGAAAATAATATCAAAAAACTGTCAATAAAAAAGAAATTATAAAAAGTATAATCAGTAATATTTTCATTAAGTAAACTATTATCTTCAAGATTAAATTTATTACTTAAATCATATTTATCTAATAAACCGATAATCATCTCTTGATTAATATTATGATGATAAAGCTCAAAAAGATAGATATTATCAAAATTTATTTCTTCTTCTTTAAAAGATAGATTATTCAACCAATTTAAATAATCATGATTATATTTACTAAAATAATTTATACATGATTTATAAGAAGTTTCGGCATTTTTTAAATTAAATAATTTTAGATAATCTTCCTTCGTACTATTATAATTAAGTCCCACAAACAATAATTTATTATCAATAACCATTTTTTTTATATTTTTAAGATCTTTATCATTATATATTTTGTTTAAATTATAATTTAAACTGACATGTGAATAATTATTACGACAGTTACTACCAATATTTTGGTTAACTATACCAACAGATATAATAATTAAAAAAGATACAAATAAAGATATCAAAAGACTAATAATAGTTTGTTTTATTAATTTCATCATTAATTTACCCCCAAAATTAAGTTAAGAATCATTAATTAAAAAGCTTATTATCTTATTTAAATACCGCAATGGACATGAGGAGTGAAAGGTCCCCAACCTGAAGCAAAAGAAGTTTTACCTTTATTGACAATAGCTCCAACATAAATGTATCTACTATTGTTAAGCTTAACTGTAGCTCTATAATAAGTTTTTTGATTTATATTTAAAGTTGTCGAATATACTCTTGCCCCTGCAGCAATTGTATTATCTTGACCAACATATATAAAATTTGTCCATTTTTGAATGTCTTTATGAACATAATTATGTAGTCCACAATAAGATGCATTAATATTATTATTGTTAGCTGTTAAAAAACCAATTGTAATTACAATTGCAATAAAAAATTTCTTGATAAGTTTCATATAAATTCTCATTATTTTACATAATAATAGACGTATGAAAACATAAAATAACGCTGTTGGAATTTATTTTCATTTTTATAATATCATAAGTAATTTTAATATGTCAACAAAAGCAATTGTATTTTAATATAACTTAGGCTTATTAACATTACATAATCATCTTATTATTTTATTTATAATATGTTATAATAGCTAAAGGAGTGAAGATAATATGAATGTTGTAATCCAAGGAAATGAAGAATTAATTAATATTATTAGACAATATTATGATCATGAAATTGATCAAGTTAATAAAGTACCCCATACTAAATTTACGATTACGAGTAAGAATTATAAAGTAATAGCTTATAACTCTAATAAAATAATGTTTCAAGGTAAAGAAGCTATTAAAGAAGCCGAAATATGGCAAAAACACTTAGGAGAATGTCTCACTAAAAAAACAACTACTAAAAAAGTTTATCAGAATAATTTTACTAATATCAATAAAAATGAATCTATTGGAAGTGATGAAGTTGGAACGGGTGATTATTTTGGGCCGGTTGTAGTCTGTGCATGTTATATCAATGAACAAATAATTAATCATTTACTACCTTATCAAATCAATGATTCTAAATTAATGGATGATGAATATATTATTGAAATTGCTGGTGAAATAAGTAAGTATCTTCCCCATGTGATTTATATTATCGATAATAAAACTTATAATAAGATTCAGCCGACTAATAATTTAAATCAAATTAAAGCTAAGATGCATAATTATGTTATTGGTAAGCTTATTAAAAAAATAAATAAAAAACCATTAGTTATCATCGATCAGTTTTGTTCAAAGGAAAATTATTTTAAATATTTAAGCAATACTCCCAATACTATTATCAAAGAAGTTCATATGGAAACCAAAGCTGAAAGTAAGTATCTAGCTGTAGCCTTAGCTTCCATCTTAGCACGTAATGCTTTTTTAGAAGAAATGGATAAATTAAGTGCTCAGATTAAAATGGATATTCCTAAAGGAGCTAGCTCTTATGTTGATAATCAAGGAGTTAAAATCGTTGAAAAATATGGTTTAGATATTCTAGATGAAATTGCTAAAAAACACTTTAAGAATACTACTAAAATTATGGAAAAATTAAAACAATAAAAACACTTCTTTAAACTGAAGTGTTTTACTTTATCTTAAGTGTAGTTTTAACTCTTTGATAATAGTTATCATAATCTGGTTCAACTAAATTTAAATTTAATTCTTGAGCTTGTTGCACCGCTAATTTTAAAGCAATATCATTGATATGTTGAGGACTATGAGCATCAGCATTGACAACTACTTGGCCATTTAATTTTTCTACTAATTGCCAAAAGAACTTTTTAGGATAAGGATATTGATCTTGTTTAAGATGTCTTGATAAACCAAAACGAACCCCTCCAGCATTATATTCTAATAAGACTTGATATTCATTAGCCGCCTTAATTAATCTAGTACATTCATTAATTATTTCCTGATCAATTGTAGTAAAACTCATTAAAAAGATATCAGGATGAACAAAAATCCAAAATAAATTAGTTTTAAAAGCCTCGATACACTCATCTACATATTGTTTTACTAATTTAATATTATCAATACGACCATAATAAGTTCTCAAATCAGCAACATCTTGATAATGCTGACCTAATACTAAATAATCAATCTCTTTATTAATAAATAATCCTTTTAAATAATCAAGATGGCGAACTTGGTATTCAGCTTCAAAACCACATAATATTCTTACTGGTTGTAAAGCATATTTTTCTTTAACTAATTTAAGCTCATTTAAATAAAGAGCTTTTTGATTAAAATCCATTCGATACATTACTTCAGCATCTGGATAAGGAATATGATCACTAACACCAATTAAGTCATACCCTTTACTAAGAGCTTCATCAACCATTTCAAAAGCATCACCCGAAGCATGCTTACAGAGATAAGTATGGTTATGTAAAGTATATTTCATTATTCATTTCTCCTTTAATTCTTATTCTTCTTTTAATAAAAACTTAAATGTCTTGATTAATAATGGTGAATTAAATTTAGTTAAAACCTCATTTTTTAATAATTTTATTTCATCGTTACTAAGCTTTTTTTGTTTAACATATAATAAAATAGCATTCTTTTTAAGGAGATGATAATTTAACCAACTCATACTTTTATTACCAAAATATTGAAGATAATCTTTTTTATTTAACATGATAAATTCATATAAATCATAATAACCTTGATCAATTAAATTAGCATTATTATTCATCATTTTATTATAAGGACAGACATCATTACATAGATCACAACCATAAAAACAATCACTTAAATAAGCTGAAGCAATCATCTGCTTACTTTGACTTAAATATGATAAACATGTATGATAGTTTAATTGATAATCCTTTAAAGAATGAGTCGGACATCTTAATTCACAACGATGACAATTTAAACAACTGGTTGTACTGATATCATGAGGATAATCACTTATTTTTAAATCAGTAATTATTGTTCCATAAATAACCATTGAACCATAAGTTTCATTTATTAACATGCTATTTCTTCCATAAAAGCCATTACCACATAAATAAGCACAATAACGATCATCTAAAACACCTGTATCACAACAACTATAAAACTTCGCCTGTTGATCATTACTTAAAAGAAATGAGATTATTAAGTTTAGTTTTTCATTCATAAGCTGATGATAATCAAGACCATGACTTATTTTACTATAGTGGCCATCATTAATATTATTGCTCTTAATAAAATCATGATTATAATTAAGACCTATTGATATAATGGTTTGGGCATTTACTACTAAACTAGAAAATCCTAAATCATCGCTAAGATCAAGATGATGATTATGATATAAATGATCATGAACAGCTTTAGTATTTAAACGTTCATAATATGGGGTATGATCAACATTAGTGCTACTTACTCCGCAGATATCAATATTAATACTCTTGGCATATGAAAGTAAATCTTTATAAAGCAACATTCTTAAACAATTCAATTACACTTTGATATTCGAGCATTGCCGATTCAAAGATATCACTGCTTGTTAAATCAATATCTAGTGTTTTAATAGCATCGATTGGTAATAAAGAATCACCTAATTTTAGAAAAGCTAAATACTTATCTAAAAAGCCTGTTTCTTTATTATTAATTCTTTTAACAATATTTAATGCGATACTAAAACTAGTCGCATATTGATAAACATAATAATTATAATAGAAATGAGGAATTCTTAAATATTCATATTTTATCTCTTCATCGATAACCATATCATCCCCAAAATATTGTTCATTAATATGATAATATAAATCATTTAAGACTTCAAAACTTAATGGTTTATTTTCTTCCATTAATTGATGAGCTTCTAATTCAAAACGAGCAAACATGGTTTGTCTAACAAGGGTCGTTCTAAATTGTTCTAAGAGATAATTATATAAATATTTCTTCATCGCTGCTTCATCAGTATTCTGTAATAAATAATTAACGAGAATTAATTCATTAACAGTACTGGCTATTTCAGCGACAAATATTTTATAATTTGCATTTTGATAAGGATTATATTTATTCGCAAAATAACTATGCAACGAATGACCTAACTCATGAATCAGTGTAAAGACATCATTAATATTATTATGATAATTTAATAAAATATAAGGATTACTTAAATATGATCCTCCCGAATAAGCTCCACTTCTTTTACCTTCATTTTCATAGACATCAATCCAACGATTACTAAAAGCTTCATTTAAAACATCCTGATATTCATCAGGCATAATCTTTAAAGCTTTCTTTACTAAAGATTGGGCTTTTAAATAATCATATTGATAATCAACACTTGGTACTAAAGAAACATAAACATCATATAAATGTAATGATTCTACCCCTAATATTTCTTGACGTAATGCTAAATATTGATGATTAATATGAAGATTATTTTCAATAGTATTTAATAAATTATAATAAATATCAATACTAATTTGTTTAGGTTCTAAAGCTTGTTCTAAAGTACTCGAATAATGACGATTCTTCATACTAAGATAACTATTTTTTAATTCACTAATATAAGTAGTTGCTAGCGTATGATTAAATTCACCATAACCCTTTAATAATGCTAAAAAAGCATTCTTTCTTAATGTTTGATCTTGATCTCTAATTAAGATACTATATGTCCCTTCGGTTAAATCATATTCTTTCCCATGAGCATCTTTTACTGGTTTAAATTTTAAATCAGCATTTGAAAAAGAACTAAATATTTGATAAGGAACTGAATCAATCAATCCATAAGAACTAATAATATGCTCTTCTTTAATACTAAGAAATCTTTTTTTATTATGAATAATATCTTTAATCACTTTATGATAATTAACTAAGTCATGATCATTAATAATATCATTTAATATTTCATCAGTTACTTGCGAAATCTTGGGCATAATAAAAGCGGTTTTAGTACTTAAATTATTATAGTATTGCTCAAGATATTGAAATTCACTAAGATAAGTACTGTTATTGAAATCAGTATCTAATTGATGGGAATAATAAACATAAATATTTTCGATTTTAATCAGTAAATGATAATAATGTTCCAAGATTTCAATTACTAAAGCTTTATTTAATTCCAAAGTTTCATACTTACTTAAATCATTAACTAGCAAATCGATTTCCTTAAGATCATTGGTTAAATTATTTTTATCAAACATCATGGCTAAATCCCAAGTATCTTTTTCATTTTGTTCAATGCGTTTCATCATTAATCCTCCTTGAAATTATTTCTTAAAAAATAGAATGTAACCATTCTATTTTCTGGTATTAACTTTACTCTTCTTAAGTAAATTACCCTTACTATCATAATATCTTAAATAGCTAGAGGTTGCTTTTCCTTTACTGTAATTAGTTTCATAGCGATAAGCTTTCTTTTTAGTCGTTGTTTTTAAATAACCAATATTATTATAGTAATATTCCAGTTTATAAGTCACAATATTATTAACATAACTAGTAACCTTAGCATATGATTTCATCGTTTTCGTAAAATTAGTTTGTTTCATGGTAATAATCTGTTTCTTATCATTATAAGTTCTAAAATAAGTATTAGTAATAACACCATTCTTATAAACATAAGTATCCATTAAAACATTTTTACTATAATCATAACGATAGGCTCTAATCGCACTATCATACTTATTAAACAATACTCTTACTGGATAATTAGTATTCCAATTATATTTAGTATTATTAAGATTAAAACTATTATGACCAACATAATAATATTCATTATGATCATTAGCACGTTGCATACGTAAACGATTATCAAGAACTTTTATTTCACTAATTTTATCATTAAAAGGATTAACTTTATTAAACTTATTATTAACACTAGTATATGATCTTAAATAATACTTATTAGGACCAGAAGCATAAACATTGCCACTATTTGTCAAAATAACAATATTACTATGATAATAAACAATGATATTCTTAACAGTTTCATTCTTAGGTAATAAAGAAGTAATATTGATACGATTCTTTTGTTCAACATCTTTAGTATTACCATTACCTAATTGACCTAAAGCATTATCACCCCATAAATAATAGTTATTGCCAATCTTATCAACCATAACTTTTGTTAAATTAACTACGGGAGTTGTTGGGGTACTTGGTGTTGTTCCATAACTTTTCTTACCGATAAGAGCTTTAACATAACTTTTTAAAATATAAGCATCAGCTTTATTATTGCCAGTATCATTTTGGATAAGATAAAAAGCTCCTGATTCACCCTTGATAATAACACTACTATTATTTCTTTCATAATAATATAATTTCTTACTAGTTGTACTAGCACTTTGATAAGCATAAATTTCTTCATCACTAAGCTTACCATCAACAGCATTCTTACCACTATTTAAAATGCCAATATAATAAGTGTTTTTATCTTTATTCCCACTTAATTCATCTAATTTACGATAATTATAAGCATTTTTATAACCCCAATAAGGATCAGAAGCATAATTGACATTAGCTCCTGATTGCTTATTACCAAGATTAGTACCAACCCCACCAAGATTATAAACATTACCATAACTATTACTCATATTCTCAAAATATTTAGTAATAGCACTCTGCATATTACTATAAATAGTCGCTGAATTAGGACAGCTATCAACAGCTCCCCATCCAAAAGGATTATTATAATGACGTGATAAATTAGAAGTACCATTGGCTGATTCATTTAAAGCAATCCCATATAATAAACCAGCATTCATTTTATTATTGCTTTGTGCGGTAATAAAATTATTAGCTTTATTATATAAAGCGGAATATTTACCATTATACGTATGCGTATAATTTCCTAAATTAGCACATGAACGATTAAAAGTTAAGGTTTGCTTAAAATCATCATCATAAACACCATTAATGGCTAATAATTTCTTATCAAAAAAAGTAGCTCCTATTTTAGTATTAGTTCGTAGTGGTAAATACATATAATAGTCATAATAGGGATTATTTTTATTAGCAGCATTATTACGATTATTATTAAGATAATCAGTAATCATTGTATTATAGTTTAAATAAAAATAAACACCATCATATGAATAATAAATCTTATTATTAACTAAACCGGTTGGTACATCAGTATAACCAGTTGTTCCTGTCATATAATCATAAGAATAACCAGTATAAGTTGAAACAAAATACATCTTATTATTAACAACTTGATAACGACTAACATCTAAACCACTCAAAGCTTTATTATCAGTACTATATGAAAAATTATCAATATTATTAACGGCTATTTTACCTGAATTAGGTCCCATACATGGACCTGTTTTACTAATCCAGCCCGTTACCCCACTAATCATAATCTTATAATAACCATTCTTTTCGCCAAGAAAAGCGGCATCACGACCATAAGCCGGATTAGTATAGGTTATTTTTTGACCATTACCTGGTAAAGTATATAAAACACAAGTTCGATCATATGAACCAAGTTTTAACATATAGTTAGTTGCTCCCTTGATGGTTTGAACATTACCAATAACACAAGCAATAACTATTAGTAATAATAAATTTAATTTAATATTTTTCATAAAAAGACACCTCTACTTATTTGAATATTATAACATACCTTTATTATATATCATAGATTTCGAATTATATAACATGAATAATGTAATAAAATTATGATATCTTAAATAAGCGACAAGCATTTTCATAAGTAGCATCAATAATTGCTTCAACACTTAAATGCTTTTGTTCAGCTATTTCTTGGGCTACATAATAAGTATAATCAGGATAATTAGTTTTACCACGATAAGGTTCAGGGGTTAAATAAGGACAATCGGTTTCAATTAATAAACGCTCTAGTGGCAAATCACGTGCAACAGCTTTGGTT
>JAITPW010000014.1 GCA_031289255.1 Bacilli bacterium | reverse complement strand
ATTAAAGATGAAGAGTTTATTGCAACTAAAGAAGATGCCCAACCAATTAATGATATTAACTTAGACCTTCTAACTAAACCAGTTGAAGGTAATACCGAAATTATTAATTTAACTAGTGGTATTGATTTAGAAGTTATTAATGATAGTGAAAAAACTAAAGTAAAAAATGATATTTTTAAATCTTTTGATGAATCTTTATTAAATGGTAATGATGCTATTAAAGCAGAAGATTCATTATCTAAAACAGCAATCGATTTAAAGGTAGCTAAAGCTTTAGGGGAAACTAAGATTGATAAAGAAGATCTTGGTAAAATTAAAAAAGAAAAAGTTGTTAATATTATTTTTATGATATTAATAATTGCCTTACTTTGTTATTTGGGATATCTGATATTTCGTTTTGTACAAGGTCAATAAATAATAAAAGTCTCAACTTGTCAAATGCATGTTGAGACTTGATTGTTTTAAGAATATAGATTTTGATTGAGGTTTTGAATATGGAAATGAACACAGCAACAAAGATAACTTTATTTAGAATTATTTTAATACCTTTATTATTATTAGTATTATTATATCCTATAAAAATTGATGTTTATTATAATATTGGTTTTTTTAAAGTTTATTTACCTTATTTTATTGGGTTAGGTATCTTTATGATAGCATCATTAAGTGATGCATTAGATGGTTATATTGCTCGTAAAACGAATACTATTACTAATTTAGGAAAATTTCTAGATCCAGTTGCCGATAAGTTATTAGTTAATTGTATTTTAATATATTTTGTTGCAAGTGGACATTTACCTGTTATTGTTGTTATTGTTATGATATTAAGGGATATTGCAGTTGATGCTCTAAGGTTGATTGCAGTTGAAAATAAGGTTGTTATTGCGGCTAGTATCTTTGGTAAATTAAAAACGGTTTTTCAAATGGTAGTCCTTTGTTTAGTATTACTAGTAGCTTTACCACAACAACCTCTACCTTTGTGGTTACAGATATTAGTTTATATTACAACTCTAATATCTTTGTATTCAGGAATTGATTATTTTTATAAAAATAGAAAAATACTGAGTAATTAGGATTAATAATAAAAAAAGAGTATTATTAAGTAGGAGGGTTATATATGGAAAAAGAAAACATAGATGAAAAGTTAGATGCGTCCATAAGACAAATTAAGAAACAATATGGCGAAGGAGCTATTATGGTTCTTGGTGATCGTTCTCATGTTGATATTGGGGTTATTCCTAGTGGATCATTAACTTTAGATATGGCATTTGGAATAGGGGGATATCCTCAAGGTCGAATCATTGAAATATTTGGTCCTGAATCTAGTGGTAAAACAACATTTAGTTTGCATGCGATTGCTGAAGTACAAAAACAAGGGAAAAAAGCCGCTTTTATTGATGCTGAACATGCGATTGACCCTTTATATGCGCAAAACCTAGGGGTTAATATTGATGAACTTATTCTTTCGCAACCTGATAGTGGGGAGCAAGCTTTATCGATTGTAGAAATTCTTGTTAGTTCACAAGCAATTGATTTAATAGTAGTTGATTCAGTAGCTGCTTTAGTACCTCAAGATGAATTAGACAATGCGATGTCACAAGCAACCATTGGCTTACAAGCTCGCTTGATGTCCAAAGCAATGCGTAAATTAAGTGGTTTATTAAATAAATCGGAATGTACTATTATTTTTATTAATCAATTACGAGAAAAGATTGGTATTACTTTTGGTAATCCAGAGACGACTCCAGGTGGTCGAGCTTTAAAATTTTATGCATCGATTAGATTAGAAGTTAAACGAAGTGAAGCTATTAAAAGAGGCACTGAAATTGTTGGTAACAAGACTAATTTAAAAGTTGTTAAAAATAAAGTGGCCCCTCCTTTTAAAACTGCTAGTGTTGATATTATGTATGGAAAAGGAATTTCAAAATCAGGAGAATTAGTTGATATTGGGGTCGAATTAGAAATTATTGATAAAGCGGGAGCATGGTATGCTTATAATGGGGAAAAAATTGGTCAAGGTCGCGATAATGCGAAATTATTTTTAGAAGATAATCCTCCTCTATTTGAAGAGATTTATTTAAAGATTAAAGATAAGTTACTAAATCCTGAGGATTAAAAATATAAAAAAAGCTATTTCATCTTTAGATGAAGTAGCTTTTTTTAGGCAAATAAAAAAGTTAGTTACATAACTAACTAGTTATTGGGTTGGACTGTTCTAAATTAATTTAGATTTTAAATTATACATTAGCTTTTCTTAAGGAACGGATTGCACGAGCACTTGCTACTACTTTTGTTGGTTTACCATCAACCATAATAGTTGCTTTTTGTAAATTAACATTCCATTTTCTTTTACTTGCATTTAAGGCATGTGATCTTTTATTTCCTGATAAAGCTTTTTTACCACTTAATTGACATACTCTAGCCATGATTTAACCTCCGCTCATAAATTTATATGCTTGAATATTGTAACATAGAAATAATTATGTGTCAAATTAAAGGATAAGTAGCAGTTTAAATATACTTTTATTGATAGTTATAGTATAATCTAAGAGATGATGGAGGTCATGTTTATGAGTTTTGAAAAAGTTAATAACATGGGGAAATTGATTATTTCCGAGAAAATAATTGCTCAGATTGCTGGTGAAGCAGCCATGGAATGCTATGGTGTAGTAGCAATGTCAAATCAAAAATTTAAGGATAGTGTTGTTGAAATACTAAAACAAGAAAACTATGCTAAAGGTGTTAAAGTTAAACAAGAAGATGATAACATGATTATTGATATTTATTTAGTAATTGCTTATGGCATTAAACTAAGTGAAGTAGCCTTAGAAGTTCAAAAGAAAATTCGTTATACCTTAGAAAGTACTTTAGATATTACTGTAAACAGTGTAAATGTTCATGTGCAGGATATCAAAGTAATTCAATAGGGGTGAGTTTTGTGAAGACGATAAATGGTAGTGAACTTAAATCAATGTTAATAAGTGGAGCTAATAATTTATTTAATTATTATCCCGAAGTTGATACTTTAAATGTTTTTCCAGTTCCTGATGGGGATACTGGTACTAATATGAATTTAACTTTCTCTAGTGGTATTAAAGAGATTGGTAATCTTCATACTCATGAAATAGGCGCAGTAGCAAAATCTTTTTCGCGTGGTTTATTGATGGGGGCTCGTGGTAATTCGGGAGTTATTTTATCACAAATCTTTAAGGGAATTGCCTTACAATTAGAGCATAAAGATAGTGTTGGTGCTGTAGAACTTGCTAAAGCTTTTGTCAGAGGGCAAAAAGTGGCTTATAAAGCCGTTATGAAACCAGTTGAAGGAACTATTTTAACGGTAATTAGAGAAGCTAGTGATAATACCTTAGCGGTAATTGAACATCACCATACAATTAAAGATGTTTTTGAAAAATTAGTTGAATTTGGTAATGTTTCATTAGAAAATACCCCTGAGTTATTACCAGTATTAAAAGAAGTTGGCGTTGTTGATAGTGGTGGTTTTGGTTTAATTAAAATCCTAGAAGGAATGGCAGCATATCTTAATAATGAAAGTATTGAGAAAAAAGATGAATCTGATATTACCATTAATAACTTTGAAGGTGAAGTTTTTATTGATAATCATGAAGGAGAATATGGTTATTGTACAGAATTTTTAGTACAATTAGAAAACCAAGATGATTTCAATGAAAAGGATTTACGTTCTTATTTAGAAGATTTAGGTAATTCGATTGTTGTTGTTAATGATGATGATATAGTTAAGGTTCATGTTCATACGCTAGATCCAGGTAAAGCCTTATCAAAAGCAATAACTTTAGGTAGTATGTTGAAAGTAAAAATAGAGAACATGCAAGAACAAGCTGATAATAATGATAATTTTAAAAATATTGAACCTAAGGAACAAGCTATAATTGCTGTAGCTAGTGGTTCTGGTATTGAGAAGATGTTTAAAGAATTAAGAGTTGATCATATTATCAGTGGTGGACAAACCATGAATCCTTCAACCAAGGACTTCATAAAAGCGATTAAAGCTTTAAATGCGAAGAAGATTATTATTTTACCTAATAATTCTAATATTATTTTAGCTGCTAACCAAGCTAAAGATGAACTATCAGAATTAGAAATAGAAGTAGTTCCTAGTAAGACTATTATTCAAGGAATGGTTGCTTGTATTAATTATAATCCTGATTTATCATTTGATGATAATGTTACGCGAATGAATGAAGCTTTAAATGAAGTAAAAAGTGGTGAAGTGACATTTGCGATTAAAAATACCATTTTTGGAGGAAGAAAAATAAACAAAAATGATTATATGGGTATTTTTGAAAAAGATGTTGTTTCAAATGGTCATGATTTATTAGAAATTACAAAAGATTTAATTAAAGAAATGGTTGATGATGATAGTGAATTAGTTACTTTAATATATGGTGATAATGTCGAAACTAAGTTATTGAATGATGTTGTTAGTTATGTTGAAGATACTTACGATTTAGAAGTTGAAAGTATTGCGGGAATGCAATCGTTATATTCATTCTATGTTGGAGTTGAATGATTTATTTAGATTCATTTTAAACTAAAGCTAATTTATTTATAATTATTTTAATTAATCCAAGAAACATAACCTTAAGCTTTAAGAATATTGTGATATTTGGTTGAAAAAATATATAATCCTAGTATAATAAAAAGTGCTTAAGTGTTATCTAGACTTTAAGTTATAATTTATAAAGGAGGTCATTGATATGCCTGCATTTGTAAGAGAAGAAGAATGTATCGGTTGTGGATCATGTGTTGGAACTTGTCCTGTTTCAGTTATTGAAATGAATGATGAAGGAAAAGCACATGTTGGAGACGGATGTATTGATTGTGCAGCTTGTACTGGAGCTTGTCCAGTAAGTTGTATCGATATGGTTTAATATTTAATTATACAAAATAGAAAAACTAAGCATTTGCTTGGTTTTTTTATTACATTTTGGTATAATGCTTGGTGCGGAGGTATGAGAATGATAAAAAATAAGCCTAGTTTAAAAGAAGCTCAAAAGAGAAGTGCCTCATTAATAAATAATATTGAAGATGCTTTATATATTCCTGAAGCAATCGTTAATTTTGGTAATAATAAAAAATACATGGTCATTACTTATGGTTGTCAAGCTAATGAAAGAGATACTGAAAATATATGCGGTATTATTGAATTACTTGGTTATCAAAAGAGTGAAGATGAAAATGAATGTGATTTAATTTTATTTAATACTTGTGCGATTAGAGAGAATGCTGAACAAAAAGTATTTGGTAAGATCGGTAGTTTAAAGAAGTTAAAACAAACCAAACCAGAATTAATTATTGGTTTATGTGGGTGCATGGCTCAAGAAGAGAGTACTATTAATAAAATTTTAAGTTCTTATCAACATCTTGATTTAGTTTTTGGAACTCATAATATTAATAAGCTACCATCTTTAATATTAGAAGCTTTACAAGCTAAAGAGATGGTTGTTGATGTGCTTAGTATCGAAGGTGAAGTTATTGAAAACTTACCTAGTATTAGAGCCAATAAGAATAAAGCTTGGGTTAATATTATGTATGGTTGTGATAAATTCTGTACTTATTGTATTGTTCCTTATACAAGAGGGCGTCAACGTTCACGTTTATTTGATAATATATTAAATGAAGTTAATGAACTGGTTAAAGATGGTTATCAAGAAATTACCTTATTGGGTCAAAATGTTAATGCTTATGGTAAGGATTTAAGCACTCCTTCATCTTTTGCTTTATTATTAGAAGCAGTTGCTCAAAGTGGGATTCCTCGTTTACGATTTATGACTAGCCATCCTTGGGATTTTAGCGATGAAATGATTGCGATCATTGCTCGTTATGATAATATTATGCCTTTTATTCATTTACCAGTTCAAGCTGGTGATAATGATATTTTAAAGATTATGAATCGTTTATATAAAATAGAGGATTATAAATTACTTTTTGATAAATTAAAAACTTGCAAAAAAGATGATTTAGGGATAAGTATGTCAACTGATATTATTGTTGGTTTTCCTAATGAAACAGAGGAACAATTTCAAAAAACGCTAGCTTTAGTAGATTATTGTCAATTTGATAATGCCTTCACTTTTGTTTATTCGCCACGTAATGGTACACCAGCGGCTGCTTTTGATGACAATGTTAGTTTAGATGTTAAAAAAGAACGCTTAGCACGTTTAAATAATAAAGTTAATGATTGTTTTCTTAAACAGAATCAACGTTTTTTAAATAAGAATGTTAAAGTTTTAATCGATGGTTATTCTAAAAAGAATAAGGATTATATGTCTGGATATAGCGAACATAATAAATTAGTTAATTTAAAAGCAGCGGAAAGCTTGATTGGTAAAATAGTTAGTGTTAAAATTACTGGAGTAAAAAGTTTCTCATTAGAAGGGGAGTTGGTAGAATGATGAATGCAGCTGAATATAAAGCACTTCAAATTAATAAAATTATTAAGGATAGTAATGTCTATCGTAATTATTTTAATTTAAAAAAATTAGTTAGTGATAAATATCAGGATGAATTAGCATTAAAGGCTCTGCAACAAGAATTAGTCACTTTAGCTTATGAAGATGAAGAAAAATACCAAACCAAGAAAAATGAATATCTTAATAAGAAAGATGTATTTTATAATGACCCCCTCATGAGCAGTTTTATTGATGCTTATGCTGAATTACAAAGAATGATATTAGATATAAAAAAAATAATTGAATTAGGAGTCTAAACTCCTTTTTTCAGGGGGGAGAATTTTATGGAGTTAATTTTAACTTTAATTATATTTGTGGTATGTTATGGAATTATTATTAGTGAAAAAATAAATCGTTCTGTTATTGCGATGGTCGGTGGATTATTAATAATAGTTTTAAAAATTATGCCTTGGGAAAATGCTTTAAATCATTATATTGATTGGAATACTTTATTCTTATTAATTGGGATGATGATCATTGTAAATATTGCTGGTACTAGTGGTATGTTTGAATATTTTGGAATTAATATTGCTAAAGCTTGTAAGGGACACCCTTTACGGATTGCGATTGGATTAGGAATTTTAACGGCCGTAGCGAGTATGTTTTTAAATAATGTGACAACGATATTATTATTAGCACCGGTGACGATATCAATTACAAGGATTCTTAAAATAAATCCTTTTCCCTTTTTTATGTTTCAAGTTTTCTTATCAAACATTGGGGGAACTGCAACGATAGTTGGTGATCCACCCAATACGATGATATCACAACAAGTAGGTCTTCATTTTGTTGATTTTGCTTTAATAATGACACCTTTAGTTATCATTATTACGATTCTATCAGTCGTTATTTTGACATTGTTTTATCGACGCCAATCTTATCGATTTGAAAGAAAAGCAATGTATAAAATTATGCGCTTAGATGCTAAAGATTTTATTAAAGATCTTCGTTTAATGAAGATATCAATCGCTTGTTTATTGTTATTAGTCTTCTTCTTTGTTTTTGGAGAGAATATGGGGTTAAATCCAGCTTTAGTAGCTTTATTTGCATCTTTTGTAATGTTAATGATATCTTCACCTAATGAAGAAAGTATGATTGAATTTGCTTATAAGAGCGTGGATTGGGTTTCAATCTTCTTCTTTATGGGTTTATTTATTTTAACAGGTGCATTAGAAGAAGTTAAAGCAATTGATTATATGGCTAATTTTATTCTTGATGTTACCAGTGGTAAACTTGAATTAACCTATTCAGTAATACTATGGGTTTCAGCTATCTTTAGTGGTTTTATTGATAATATTCCTTTTGTTTCAACAATGATTCCGGTCTTAAAAGAAGTCGCACCAACTTTTGGTGATAATGCTAATTTATTATGGTATGCTTTAGCTGCTGGAGCTTGTTTTGGTGGTAATCTAACCATTTTAGGTGCTAGTGCTAATGTTGTAGCGGTGGGTATTGCAAAAAAAGAAGGCGTTAATATTACTTATAAGAAGTTTTTTATTAGAGGTTTTGTTATTACTTTAATGAGTATTTTAGTTACTTATCTTTATTTATACATTGTTTTTATTGTTTTATAGAACTTTACATGAAAATTGTAAAGTTTTTTAGTATATTAAGTTATGTCTATTTTGGTAACATTGTTTGATTATATTGAATATGTGTTATAATTTAGTAACGGAGGGATGAAAATGGAAAATTTTACTTTCTATAATCCAACAAAAATAATTTTTGGAAGAAACACCCAACATGAAGTTGGGCAAGAGATAATTAAGTATGGTAAAAAAGTATTGCTTCATTATGGCGGTGGAAGCATCAAAAAATCAGGTTTATATGATGAAGTGATGACTAGTTTAAAAAATAGTAATCTTGAAGTATATGAATTAGGAGGAGTTGTTCCTAACCCATTACTATCTTTAGTTAATGAAGGTATTAATCTATGTTTAGAAAAGCAGATTGATTTTATTCTAGCAGTGGGGGGTGGATCCGTTATTGATTCGGCTAAAGCAATTGCTGGAGGAGTTAAGTATGAAGGTGATATTTGGGATTGTTATAGTAAAGGTGTTACTTTAAGTGATGCTTTGCCTTATGGAACGATATTGACTTTACCAGCAACTGGTACGGAAATGAATTTTCGTAGTGTTATTACTAAAGATGATACTTTAGAAAAAAGAGGAGCCAGTTTTCCTAATCCAACTTTTAGTATTCTCAATGCTGAATTATGTGCGACGCTTCCTAATTATCAAGTGGCAAATGGTATTGTTGATATGTTAGCTCATTTATTTGAACGTTATTTTACTAATACAAAGAATGTCGATATTACTGATCGTCAAATTGAAGCGGTTATGAAATCAATTATCGAATTAGGAGTTGATGTTTATCAAGATCCTAGTGATTATGATAAATATGCTCAGATTATGTGGGCAGGAACGATTGCTCATAATTATTCTTTATGTGTTGGTCGTGAAACTGATTGGGCAACCCATCAAATTGAACATGAGTTAAGTGGTATGTATAATGTTGCTCATGGGGCTGGTCTTGCTGTATTATTTCCTAATTGGATGAAATATGTTTATCATCATGATTTAGATCGTTTTGTACAATTTGCCACAAGAGTAATGAATGTTGAACCTGATTTTTTTAATCCTGAAAAAACAGCACTCAAAGGAATTGAAGCTGTGATTACTTTTTATAAGAAATTAAATATGCCGTTAACTTTAAAAGCATTGGGTATTGATGAAAAGCGAATTGATGAACTAGCATTGTTGAGTACTCGTAATAATACTATTAAACAAGGTAATTTTGTAAAACTTGATACCGAAGATATTAAACAAATCTTACTTTTATCTTGTGCAGGAGATTAATTATGAAAATAGATATAATTAAAGATAATAATCAATATGATGAACAGATTGCCCAGGTAATTTTAAAAGCTTTTAAGCAAGATAATGAAGTTAAATTAGTTAAAGCGGTTAAAGAAAATAGTGATTATTATATTTCATATATTGCTTTAGTTAATGATATTGTTGTTGGTCATGTTTTAATAAGTCCAATGTTGCTTAATGGTCAAAAAACAATCTTATCTTTAGCTCCGATTAGTGTTTTAGATGAATATCAAAATACGGGGATTGGAACCCAATTGATTCGTAAAGCTTTAAGCGAAGCTTGTCGTAATGATGATTATAAACTAGTAACTGTCTTAGGTAGTGAACACTATTATCAAAGATTTGGGTTTAAACCCTATAATATTAAAAAGTTTAATCTTCCTTTTGAAATAGAGAATCGTTATTTTCATATCTTGGAGATTGAAGAAAATGTTTTAAATGAATTAGAAGGCAATTTTGATTATCCAACTTATTTTAATATTTAATTACTATTAAAAGATTACAAGCAGTAATCTTTTTTTAGATGCTAAAAAATGTTATAATTTAAGTATATTAATTAAATAATTATATAAACAAGTGATTTTATTACTTGTTTTTCAATAAAAAAGAAGAGGTGTTAGGATGCAGGATGTTTTAGTATTATTTAATCGTTTAGCAAGTATTCTATGTTTTGTTTTAATAGGTTATTTTGTTGTCAAAAGAAATATTCTTAGTGATAAAGGGAAAGATGTTGTATCTTTATTGTTAAATAGAATAGCTTTACCAGGATTAATTATAAGTGCTTATGTTAAAATTAAACTTAGTCCGGATACGATTAGAAATATTATTATCATTGTGATAGGAGCACTAGTTGTTTATTTATTAAATTATTTATATGCTAAGTATAAAGTAGTTAAACTACAATTACCTCATAAAAGTAGTTCTGTTTATTTGAATGGAGCTTTGCATGCTAATACAGCCTTTTTAGCTTTTGCTTTATTAGAAGCTGTCTATGGTAGTGATGGTTTATTTTATGGTACTATTTATTATATGGTTGATAATATTCTTTTTACAACGATTGGGATGCGTCGTTTTGCGATGAGTAAGAAGATTAAATTACCACCGGTGACGATATCTCTAATTGTTGCTTTAGTATTAATGATTATTTTTAATATGGTGAATATTGATGTAACAGCATCATTTCCTTATGTCGTAGCTCGCGATTTAGGAACGATGACAACACCTTTATCATTCTTGTTTATGGGGATGTTGATTTATGAGTATGATCTAATGGATGTTATTTCTAATCGTATCGCTCAAAAATTAATATTAGTTAAGATGTTAATAATACCGATAATAGTTTGTTTAGGATGTTGGTTATTAAATCTGCAATTAGATCGTACTTTAATTATTGTCATTTTAATACAAGCTAGTATGCCTCCTTTATCAGTATTGATTTCCATGGCTTATGAATATCATCAAGATACTAAATTTGCCGCTTCTTTAGTTATTATGGGTCATATCTTTGCGATCTTTTCAATCCCAATTCTCTTTATACTTTTTAATTATTTATTCTAGTAATTAAATAGTTATTTTGGTATAATATTAATGCCCCCAAGTGGCGGAATTGGTAGACGCATCAGACTCAAACTCTGACGAGGTCAAACTTGTGCCGGTTCAAATCCGGCCTTGGGGACCATAATTAAAAATAATAGATATTGTTAATCTGGAAATATTTAATACTTCTAGATTTTTTAATAATAATATTATTTTGCAATGATGATTATTTTAGATAATATTATTTTTTATAAAGGTATCTTTTTAGTAAAATGATAATTTTTGAACAAAGAATTTGCTTATCTTGAAGATGATTGGTATAATAGCACATATATTAAAATTATAAGTGAAAATAGTAAGTACTTATTTATTAATTTAGCGAGAATCTGGTTGGTGAAAAGATTCATAATAGTAATACTGAATGCCTTCACTTGAGTTTTTGTGAATCAAGTAGCAAAAAACGTCTTCTTGCGTTAAAAGATTTAAGATGAAGTAATTCAATTAGAGTGGGACCGTGTTTAACAACGCCTCTATCAGGATTACTTTTTATTTATTAGGAGGGTTTTATTATGAAAATTTTTAATAGTATGACAAATAAGAAAGAAGAATTTGTTTCAATTAAGCCAAATGAAGTTACTATTTATATCTGTGGACCGACAGTATATAATTATATTCATATTGGTAATGCTCGTCCGATGGTTGTTTTTGATACGCTACGTCGGGTTTTTGAATATATTGGTTATAAAGTTACTTTTATATCTAATTATACAGATGTCGATGATAAAATTATTAATGCCGCTAAACAATTAGGGGTTAGTGAATTAGAGGTTGCGAATAAATTTATTAAAGCTTATGAAGATGATCGTCGTAATTTAAATACGATTATGCCTGATTATCGACCACGGGTTACGGAATATATGGATGAAATTATTGCTTTTATTGGTAAATTAATTGAAAAGGGATTTGCTTATGAGGTTGATGGTGATGTTTATTTTCGCATTAATAAACTTGAAAAATATGGTCGTTTAAGTAATTTAAATATTGATGATTTACAAGTAGGGGCTCGCATTGAAGAAAATAAAGCTAAAGAAAATGCTTTAGATTTTACCCTATGGAAACGTACTGATGATGGTATTAACTGGGATAGTCCTTTTTCAAAAGGAAGACCAGGTTGGCATACCGAATGTGTCGTTATGATTGCTTCGATTAATCATGATCAGATGATTGATATTCATGGGGGCGGAATGGATTTAAAATTTCCTCATCATGAAAATGAGATAGCTCAAGCTGAGGGATGCTTTCATCATGCGATTGCTAATTATTGGATGCATAATGGTTTTATTAATGTCGATGATGAAAAAATGTCGAAGTCATTAGGTAATGTCAAATGGGCTAAAGATGTTGTTGCTCAAATAGGAGCTAATGTTTTTCGTCTAGCAATGCTTTCAACTCATTATCGGGCTCCTCTTAATTTTAGTGAAGATTTAATAACTAGTACTACTAATGAAATAGATAAAATTACGAGGGTCTTAAAACAAGCTCATTTACAATTAGCCCTAACTAACTATCAAAGTAGAACTTTAAATGAAGAAGTAATGAAAGAATACCTAGTAGCGATGGAAGATGATTTAAATACTTCAAATGCTATTAAAGTTATCTTTGAAGTCGTTAAAAGTTTAAATCAAAAGCTACGATTAAAAGATCAAGATATTAATATTATTGGTCGTAATTATTATGCTTTACTTGATATGCTGCACATGTTAGGTATTTATATTGAATTACCTGATATTACTGATGCTGATCTAGCATTATATCATGAATGGCTTAAAGCTAAAGAGCTTAAAGATTTTAATAAAGCAGATGAGTTAAGAAATAAACTAGAAATGTTAAATATTCTCTAATGAAAAGTAGTTTAGTTTTGGCTTTTATTGGTGATAGTGTTTGGGAATTAAAAATTAGGATGTATTTTATTAATTTAAAACCTTATAAAGTTAATGAATTACAAAGTATTACTTCAAGGTATGCTAGTGCTAAAATGCATTATAAATTTATTAATTTTCTTATTGATAATAATGAGCTTAATGAAGGAGAAATAAGTATCTATAAAAGAGGACGTAATGCTAAGGTCAATACCCGTCGTAAGAACTTTGATTCGACTACTTATCATGCTTCGACAGGGTTTGAAGCCTTGATTGGTTATTTATATTTAAATAATCAAGAACAAAGAATTGATGAATTAGTTAATATTATTATTAAGGAGTATGAAAAATAATGTATGTCTATGGTAAAAATACGATTATTGGTTTAATAAATAGTAAAACTAATATTGAAAAAATATTTTTAAGTGAAGAATTTAATGATAAGAAAATAATTAGTTTAATAATAGAAAAACACCTTGATTATATCAAAGTAAGTAAGAATAAATTAAATAGTTTAAGTGCTAATAATAATCATCAGGGAATTGTTGCTAAAGTTTTTGAATATCAATATCAATCATTAGACCAAGTAATAAATAATACGACTAATAAAGCTAATGCTTTAATAATAATCTTAGATGGTCTTGAAGATCCCCAGAATTTTGGTTCCATTATTAGAACGGGTGAAGCTCTTAATATTGATGGTATTATCATTCCTAAAAATCGTAGTGTTAAAGTAACACCAAGTGTAGCTCGCGTAAGTACTGGAGCGATGAATAATGTTGATATTGTTCAAGTAACTAATTTAAATCAAACCATTAAAGAATTAAAGGAACATGGTTATTGGATTGTTGGTAGTGATATGAATGGTGATAAAAGTTATGATGAGTTAAAATATGATTTTAAAGTTGCTTTAGTTATTGGTTCAGAAGGGAAAGGGATTTCGCAACAAGTCTTAAAAAATTGTGATTATCTTATTAAGATACCGATGTATGGACAAGTTTCAAGTCTAAATGCTGCCATAAGTAGTGCCATAATAATGTATCAAATTAATAGTAATAGATTAAAATAAGGAGGATCTTTATGATCTTAAATGATTTTGAATTACTATATTATTGTTACATGGAAAATGAAGATAGTTTTAAATTAATAGTTGCTAAATATGAGAAGTTAATTTATTTTATTTTAAATAATTATAAGAAAAGATACTATATTAATAAGTATGACATTGATGAACTTTATAATGAGTCATTAATCTTATTATATAAATGTATCTTTTCTTTTCGTGATGATTTAGGTTTTTTCTTTAAAAGTTATTATATGACTAGTCTTAATAACTATCTTTATAATTTATTACGTAGTGAAAATTCTTTAAAACGTGCTAATGAATTTAGTGATTATTCATTAGATTATATCTATGATGATAATATGATTTTTTCACAAGTAATAGCTGATAATAAAAGTAGTTATCATTTTAATAATCTTAATTATTGTTTTTTAAAAGATAGTATCTATAAAATAAATGGTTCTTTAAAAAGCGAAGAAAAACTTATCTTTACCTATTTTATTGAGGGATATCAATATAAAGAGATTGCTGATATGCTTAAGATTAAGATAAAAAAAGTTGATAATACGATTCAGAAGTGTCGAAAATTAATAAATAATATCTATAATCAATAAAATATTTTAAATTTAAAATAAAAAATGATAATAATAAACTATTGATGGCATAATGTTACCAATTATAATTTATTTCAATATATTCTTTACAGTATCTTAAAATTTGTTTATAATTATTATAAAATTTAACAATTGTAAGAAGAACATTACAATGCGAACAAATATAAAATGTTATTATCATTATGTTATCGGCTTAATGAATTATAAAAAATTAGGTTAATTATATGATAAAGAGGTGCTTAAATGTGAAGTTAAAAAAGAAAATTATTTTATTATTTTTACCAATATTTTTATTAATGTTAAATACAGGAACGATAATTATTAAGGCAGTTGATGAAAGTAATCTGAATCAAATATTTTTAAAATCATTTGATTCTGAGGTTGCTTCATACCTGCTTTCAGTAGTAAATACTAAAGACAATTATTATGTTGCTGTTGGTTCAATAGATAATGTTGGAGAGAAAAATTTAGGTTGGATTGTGAAGGTTGATGATCAAGGTAATACTATTTTTTCTAATAAATATAAAGCTCCCCTTTTTAATGATGTCAATGATTCTAGTGCATTACTCTCTATACAAGAAAGTGATGATGGTGGTTATATTGCTTGTGGAAGAACTTATGAAAAAGCTACTGGTAATACCGATGGTTGGATTATTAAAGTAGATGCTAATGGTAATGAAATATTTTCTAAACAATATAATAGTATTGATCATATGGAAGATTATTTCACTTCAATTCTAAAAACAAGTGATGGAAATTATATCTTATCGGGAGCTACGAGTGGAACAACTACTAATGGGAGTCCTATTGGTAATCAAGATGGATGGATTTTAAAAATAGATGCTAATGGTAATGAAATATTTTCTTATCAATATGGGGGTACTAATAATGATTATCTAAGTAATATAGCAGAAAATAAAGATGGTTCTTTTATTATTGTAGGATCAAGTGCTAGTGATGTTAAAGATGGTCTTAATAAAGGGTCTGGCGATGGTTGGGTCTTAAAAATAGACGCTAATGGTCATGAGCTTAATTCATGGCTCTATGGTACAGATCGATATGATCATTTAAGTAAAGTTATCATTGATCAAGATAATAATATTTATGCCGTAGGAGATACAGAGGGAGTATTACCAAAAGAGACATCACCAGGTGGTATTGATGGATGGGTTCTTAAACTAAGTTATGATGGTAATGTGCTGTTTTCTAAACAATATGGTAATGAGGATTATGAATTTATGTATGGACTTACTCAAGATAGTAATGGTGATTTAATGATTGCAGGGCTTGTTTATAGAAATTCCTCAACCGATAATGATCATAATGCCTTTATTTTAAATGTTGATGCTAAAGGCAATCAATTATTATATAAAGAATATGGTACTAAGAATGTTGATCTTTTTTACACCATAACTAAAACAAAAGACAATGATTATATCTTAGTAGGGTTATATAATTCTCCTTCTGAAAATAGTAATGGTAATGGTTGGATACTAAAATTAGGATTTAGATTAGCAATTAGTTATGACAATAATGGTGGTCAAGGGCAGATGAGTAATCAAGAAACTAAATTTTCACAAACAACTAAACTTAGTAAAAATACCTTTACTAAAGAAGGTTATGAATTTAAAGGATGGGCTACTAGTAAAGAGAATGCTCAAAAAGGACTTATCGCTTATCAAAATGAAGCATCTTTTGTTCAATCAGATAAAGAAGATCATGTTTTATATGCGGTATGGCAAAAAGTAGAAAATAATGATAATAATAACGATAATAATGGTAATAATAATGATAAACAAAATGATGATAATAAAGTAATTAATCCTGATAAGGGAAAGATATTACCAAAAACTGGTAATGATTATCATTTACTGATAATTACTAGTATATTAGTAGGTTTATCATTACTTAGTATCGTAAATAAAGAGAAATTATTTAATAATTAATGAAGAATATTGTAATATTCTAAAAACTACTTAAAAACTAGTATTAGCTTTATGGTAATGCTTGTTGTTCTTAAAATGGAGATAGTGATGAAGGAAAATCTATTAATTAAAATAAATAATTCTAAAAGCTAGAATAGCTAATTCGTATTTAGGATAGTTTATTAGTAAAGAATTAACTAATATAAAAAAAGGAGAGAAACTAAAAATGAAAAAAACTAAATTAATTATTATTATTTTAATGGGGATATTTATCTTTTCACCTTATCATTTAAGAGCTGATAATTATGATAATTTAAAAGAAATATTTAATAAAAGTTATGGTAGCGAAAATGATGAAGAGTTAGAAGATGTTATTGAAACTAAAGATGGTAATTTTCTAGCAGTAGGTATGACGAGTGGTGAGTTTGAACCAGGTTTAACAAATCAACATAATAAGGGATATGTTATTAAAGTTGATCAACAGGGTAATAAAATTTGGGAAAAACAATATATTTTTACACCTCTTAGTGATCCAAATAATACAACTTTTTTCACTAGTGTTGCAACAGCTGCTGATGATGGTTTTATCATCGCCGGTCATTACTGTGATAACAGTTATACTGCAAATAGTGATAGCGTTGTTTTAAAAATTGATAAAGATGGCAATTTGCTTTGGCAAAAATATTTCAATAGTAATGATAATGGTAGTGCTGATGATATCTTATATGATATTTCCATAACAAATGATGGTAATTATCTTTTAGCAGGACGCACTACTGGTACTCTTGATGGCAATGTAAATTTGGGTGCTTCTGATGGATGGATTCTAAAAATTGATAAAGATGGTAATGAAATATTTTCAAAACAATACGGTACTAAAAACAGTGATACTTTAAGGGCCATTAAAGAGGATAGTTTTGGAAATTATGTAGCAGTTGGTCAAAGTCCAATGGATAGTAAAGGAATTACATCTGATGGTTGGATTCTAAAAATTGATAAAGATGGTAATGAAATTTTCTCTCAATCAATCGGAACAACAAAAAATGAGCGTTTTAATGATTTACTTATTGATGATGATAGTGTTGTAATTGTTGGTTATACTTCTGCTCAATTACCTGGTGAAACATATTATGGAGATCAAGACGTTTGGGTTTTAAAACTTGATAATGATAACAATATTATATTTTCAAAACAATATGGTGGTTCTGGTTTTGAGTATGGTGAATCGATTACTAAAATAAATGATAGTGATTATGCTATTGTTGGTATTACTGACAGCAATGATTTTAATGAGGAAACTGTTACTCTTCCAGTTGGCTTCTTATTGATTGTTGATAATGATGGCGAACCTATAAAAGTTAATACATATGGAAATGCAAGTGATGCACATCATGATATTTTTAAGAGTGTAATTACTACTAAATATAATGATTTAGTTATGGTTGGTATTTATGAAAGAACAGTAGATGACAATGATAAGGGAAATGCATGGCTATTTTCAGTTGGGTTTCGTTATCAATTAACTTTAAATAGTAATGAAGGGAAAAGTGATATTGATAAAATAAGTACTAAATATCATGAAGAATTAACTTTACCTAATAGTACTTTTACTAGAGAAGGTTATCAATTAATCGGTTGGGCTACTTCATTAGAAAATGCTAATAATTTAGTTGTTGAGTATCAAACTGCTTATCTACAATCAGATAAAGAAGATCATGTCTTATATGCGGTATGGCAAAAAGTAGATAGCAATGATGACAATAATAATGATAATAATAATGACAATAATGATGATAAAACTAATGATAATAGTAAGGAAGAGAATAAGAAGGAAAATGATCAGAAAGGAGAAGAAAATAAGAAGTTACCTAATGGAGGAATAGACAATTGCTTATTATTATTTAGTATGCTAGGTTTATCAATTAATATATATTATTATTGTAAATTTAATTAATATTAACTTAAGAAAGGTTGATGCATGATGAAAACAAGGAAAATAATTATGAGCTTAATTGCGTTAATGTTTATCTTAACACCTTTTATTATCAAGGCGGAAAGTGATGATAATTTTAACGAAGTTTATAAAAAGACATTTGGAAGTGAGAGTAATCAAAATTTATATGATATTATTGAAACCGAAGATGGGAATTATCTAATAGTTGGTAATACTTTTGGTGATGTTCCCGTTGGTGAAGTGAGGGGAAAAACGAAAGGATATATTATAAAAGCAGATATAGATGGTAATAAAATATGGGAAAAAGAGTATACCTTTTCAGTAAATAATAAACCAGATAATTATACTTATTTTAATGGGGTCCAAAAAGTAGATGATGGTGGTTTTATTATCGTGGGAAGTTATATCGATCCTGAAAATGATCTTGATTTAGAAGCAATAATATTAAAAATAGATAAAGATGGTAAACTAGAATGGCAAAAGACATATAGTGGTGGTCCTAAAAGCATTGATAAATTACAGAGTATTATTAAGACTAGTGATGGTAATTATGTTATTGCAGGATATACAGGAGGCAATATCGATGGTAATATAAACCTAGGAATCAATGATGGTTGGATTATTAAAATAGATAAAACTGGAAAAGAATTATTTTCTAAGCAATATGGTACTAATGCTAATGATAAGTTATATGCTATCAAAGAGACAGAAGATGGTGATTATGTTGCTGTTGGCGAAACAGCTAAAGACAGTACAAATTTAAATGATGGATGGATTATCAAAATAGATAAAAATGGTAATGAAATTTATAATAAATCATTTGGTTCATCAAATTATAACGATTGTTTTTATGACTTAATCATTAATGATGATAATATCATGGTTGTAGGTGAAAAAGGCCGACCATTATCAAATGACAATAAGATAATTAATGCTAGTGGGTGGCTTGTCAAACTTGATAATGATGGTAATATTATTTATGAAAAACAATTTGGGGACGATAGTTTTGTTTTAGCACAATCAATTACCAAAATAAATGGAACTGATTATGCCATTGTTGGACAAACATCGGGAACTGATTTTGGTGATAGTGATAATCCTAATGTAACAGGATTCTTAATGATTATTAATGAAGATGGCGATGCTCAGTTAGTAAGAAGATATGGTACTGATCGTACTGGAGATGGTATCATCACTTTTAAAGAAGATTTCTTTTCAAAAATTATAAAAACTAAAGATAATAATTTAGTTATTGTTGGTAGTTTTGAATGTGTAAGTGATGATGATTTAGCTGGGAAAGGTTGGCTGTTAACTTTTCGTTATGGATATCAATTAAAACTAGATAGTAATGAAGGAAAAAGTGATATTGATAAACTTAGCACTAAATATCAAGAAGAATTACTTTTACCTAATAGTAGTTTTACTAGAGAAGGTTATCAATTAATTGGTTGGGCTACTTCATTAGAAGAAGCTAATAATTTAGTTGTTAAATATCAAGATTCTTATACTCAATCAGATAAAGTAGATCATATCTTATATGCTGTATGGAAGAAAGCTGATGTAAATCCTGATCCTAATAAAGAGATTATTAATAAAACTATTATTACTAATACGGATAATAAAAAACAATCTCTTCCTAAAACAGGGATTGATAATAACATATTATTGATTAGTACAATATTGATTACTTTAAGTATCGGTAGTAAGGTTATCATAAAAAGAAATTACAAATAAATATTGAGATTATAAAAATTTTAATAATATTTCTTAATAAAGAAAATTATTAAATTTTTTTTATATTTAAACACTTTATAATATAATCTATTTAATTTAATAACTACATTAGGAACTAAGAATGCTTAGATTACAATTAAAATTATTATTAACTTAATATGGATTGTACTTATTTAAGTATTTTCATTAATATAACTAAGTAATTAAGCTCATTATAAATTTAACATTGTGAAGCAAATAATCATAATTTTCTATAAAAAATTCGTTGACATTTAGTTAAATATCAGTATACTTTATAAAAGATATTAATAATATTTATTAAGAGTTGCTCAATAGAAGAGTTGCTCAATAAAGAGGGCGGTTATTATTATGAAAAAAAATAAATTCACAAGTTATTTATTGATTTTATTAGTTTGTTTATTATTGGAAGTATTTACTTCAAGTAATATTAAAGCAGCTACTTATCAAGTAAATAATTTTGCATCATTAAAAAGCACTATTGAGAGTGCTCCATCTGGTACTCATGATGTTGAGGTAACAGCTGATTTTGATTTTACTGGTCCAGCTATTACTATTCCAGCAAATGTCAGTATTAATTTACATAGTGATAGTACCCGCCATACTTTAAGACGGGTTAATACTTATTTATTGGTGTTCTTTAATATTACTAATGCTAATTCATCAATGAATGTTACTAATTTAATTATTGATGGTCAAAAAGATATGATAAGTTCTAATCCAACGGGTGTCTTATTTAATTTAGGTACCGATAATACGAGAGTTTTAACTTTAGGTAAAGATTTAATTGTTTATAACCATAAAAAGACAGGTAATGGTATGATTGTAACTAATAATGGAGGTATTTTAGAAATTAAAGACAATGCTGAATTTTACAATAATGATCAAATGAATAATACGAATGGATTATTTTATGCCAATAATATTAACTCGATTACTAATATTTCTGATAACGTTAAAATTCATGATAATAAATATTTAGGCACTAGTAATACTTCTTATGGTTTAATTTTGTATAATGCAGGGATTGTTAATATAAGTGATAATGTTAAGATTTATGATAATAGTTGTTTATTAGCTGGTGCTACTATCATTTATAATACTAATAGTGGTAATATCAACTTTAGTGATAATGTGATTTTCTCTAATAATAGTACGATGGATTCTTCTTTGTTATCTACTGGTCCCCTAATTGGAAATACGGGCAGTATTTATGCTAAAGATAATGTTAAATTTAATAACAACAAAGGTTACTATGGAGTTTTTGGTCTTAATTATAATTCAACAGGTGGGACGCTATTGAATTTATTAGATCTTAGGGATAATGTTGAAATTTATAATAATAATGCTGAAGTAGCTGGTGCTATTATTATTGGGCAAGCAACAACGACGACATATCCGCTTACTCCTCATGAACTGCATATTAGTGGCAATGTTAAAATCCATGATAATAAGGCAAATGTTCGAAGTGGAGCAATCCATGTTCAAGGTTCAACAACTGATGTATTGATTGAGGGTACAACTAAAATTTTTAATAATCAAGCTGAATATTATCCCGGAGCAGTTTATAATACAACCGGATCACGCGTTGTAATAAAAGATGAAGTTACTATTTTTAGTAATATTGCAAAAACTTATGGTGGAGGAATTGTCACAACAGCATCTAATGGATCATTAATTATAGATGGTAATGTAAAAATCTATGATAATAAAGCACCTAGCGGTGGAGGTTTGTATTTAGAAGGTAATAATACTATTGGTGGAAATACTGAAATTTATAATAATGAAGCTAGTGGTGATGCTAGTAATATTAATAATCATGGTGGTGGAATCTATTTAAATAATGCGGCTAATAAGACTGTTATTAAAGATAGCGTTAAAATTCATGATAATAAAACCACTAATGATAATACCCCTAATAATGATGGTGGTGGTATCTATATAAATGCTAGTGTTTCAACACCAGTTCAAATTGTAGATAATGTTATTATTACTAATAATGAAGCTGTACGAGATGGTGGGGGCATCTTTACACAAGAATATGAAGATTTAATAGTTGGTAAAGATGTCTTATTTAATAATAATAAAGCTATTGTTGGTTATAATGAGAATTTACCAGTAATTGATCCGACTAATTATGCTATTTATCAAACTAATGTTTTAGTACCAAATAATAAATGGACTACTAA
>JAITPW010000079.1 GCA_031289255.1 Bacilli bacterium | reverse complement strand
AGTAATGACCCCTGATATGGAAAGATACATATTAAGTTTTATAAATTCTAAAGCCATTTCCACACTAGAAGAATAAGAATGCATAATACCACCAATTTTACTTATATCATTTTTACTTAAAATATCATAAGTATCTTTTGTAGCTTCCCGATTATGAATAATAATCGGTTTATTCTTTTGCTTAGCAAGCGCTATTTGTTTAATAAAGATTTCTTTTTGTTGAGCAGGTGCAACTGTTTTCCAATGATAATCTAAACCAATCTCACCTAAAGCCACTACTCCTGGTTCATCTAACATTAATGCTAAACGATCCAAATCAGCAGCGGTTGTATTTTGACATTCGGTTGGATGAATACCTACTGCTGCATAGATAATATTAGGAAATTGGTATGATAAATCAATAGCTTGCAAACTTGATTCTATATCAAAACCAACAACAATCATTTTTTTAACACCATTATCAAGACATCTTTTAACAACCTTATCAATATCATTAATAAAAGGTTTACTATTTAAATGGGTGTGCGTATCAAATAATTTCATTTTTTATCCCCCTATATATAAAATAACAGCATTTGCTGTTATTTTTATTATTTACTATATTTTTGTTTAAATTTCTCAACACGTCCAGCTGCACTTGCAAATCTTTGTCTTCCTGTATAGAATGGATGGCAATTGCTACAAGTATCTACTTTGATTGATTCTTGAGTTGAACCTGTTTCAAAAGTATTACCACATGTTGAACATGTAACAGTCGCTTTGAAATATTTTGGATGTAGATCTTTTTTCATTTTATTTACTCCTTCCGCCATTAATTAATTATTAATGATAAGTTTCTAAAATATTATACCAAATTACCAGCTCTATTTCAATTAAATTGATCGTTTTATATTAAAATATCACTTATTTAGTATTCAGCTCTTAAATCATAAATCAATGATTGGAGAACTTGCATAATATCAATATCATAAACAATGATATCGTCTCGATCATTAAATATTTCACCGCCACTAAAATTGATAAAACCATTAAAGCCTAATAATACTAATTTCTCAAATATTTCTTGAGCTAATTGAGGCATCACCGCAATAATAGCCATATGAACATTTTTATCAACACTCTTCTCAATATTATGATAATCTAATATTTCAATACCATATTTTTTTGTGCCAATTAATTTTTTATCAACTTCATATATTTGAGCTAAAACACTAATATTATTCATCTTACTACAATAAGATGCAATCGCATAACCTAAATGACCAAACCCTAACAGAATAACTGGTTCAATAACATTTAATTCAAATTCATCTTCAAAAATACTAATCATTTCTTCGACTTGATAGCCATAACCTTGACGTCCTAAGCGACCAATGTAAGAAAAATCTCTTCTAATGGTACGAGCATCAATTTTTAATATTTTTTCTAATTCATTGGAAGTAATCGTTTGATATTCTCTCGTTTTTAAAGTTTTGAACATCCGATAATAAATTGGCAAGCGCTTACGAGTCGCAAATGGAACATATTTGCTCATTATTTCACACCCTTTAGATAATTATAACACATCACTAATAATATTGGGCTATTTCCATTTTTATATAATTCCTTCTTTATAGTCTAACAATTAAATAAGCAACGATAACAAAAATAATCAGCATGACCCCCATCAATAAAGAAGATAATATTAATTGTTTAATATTCATCTTATGATATGGAAGATCATCTTCATCATGAAGATAATTTTTAAAAAATTCTTTATCTCCTATTTTTACTTTTTTTCTAGTAAAAAAATTTTTAAAAATATTTTTCATTTTACCACATTTTATTTTTTACTATAGTTTGCTTACGATCAGGACCTACTGATATTAATGAAATACTTACTCCTGTTAATTCCTCAATTCTATTTAAATATTTTTGAGCATTAAGTGGCAATTCATCAAAAGAGCTACAAGCAGTAATATCTTCTTGCCAACCAGCTAATGTTTCATAAACGGGTAAACATTCATTTAAATCATCTATTAAAGCTGGAAAATAATTAATTTCTTCACCTTTAAATAGATAGTGAGTACATATTTTAATCTCATCTAAGCCACTTAAAACATCTAACAACATAATTGAAAGATCAGTTAAACCACTTACTCTTCTCGTATGATTAATTACCACAGTATCAAACCAACCAATACGACGTGCTCGTCCGGTTGTTGTTCCATATTCATGACCACGTTCTCTAATATAATTAGCAATATCACCATCTATTTCAGAAACAAATTTACCTGAACCTACTCTCGTTGAATATGATTTGACAATTCCTAAGACTTTCTCAATATAATTAGGTCCTACGCCACTGCCTGTTGCTACTCCGGCGGCTGTTGGAGTTGAACTAGTTACAAAAGGGTAAGTTCCTTGTTCAATATCTAATAATGCTCCTTGTGCACCTTCAAAAAGAATTTTTTTATTATCATTTTTTAAATCATCGATTAGTTTAGTTGTATCACAAACATAGTTCTTCATAAATATTTGATATTCTTTCATTTCAATAAATACTTCTTCAACATCAAATAATTTTTTACCATAAGCTTTAAAAATATGATTATGCCAATTGATCACAAATGTTAATTTTTGTTTAAAGATATCATCATTAATAAAATCACAAACTCTAATACCAATACGGGAATATTTATCAGTATAAGTTGGTCCGATCCCTTTAAAAGTTGTCCCAACATTTTGGTCTCCTTTAATTTCTTCTTGTAATTTATCTAATTCAATATGATAAGGTAAAGTTACATGAGCTCGACTAGAAACAAACAGATTTTTAGTACTAAATCCTTTATTTTCTAATTCTAAAACTTCATTTTTAAAGGCAATCGGATTAATAACCATCCCATTACCCATGATATTAATCTTATCCTCATGAAAGATTCCAGAAGGAATTAAATGTAAAGCAAACTTATTACCATCAATGACAATCGTATGTCCAGCATTATTTCCACCTTGAAAACGACAAACAACATCAGCTTCATTACCAAGATAATCGGTTATTTTACCCTTTCCTTCATCGCCCCATTGCGTTCCTACAATTACAATATTCTTAGTCATTACTTAAATCTCCTTCTCTATTAATTATCTTTCGAGCAATCCAGACCCCATTAGCACCTGCTTGGGCTAATCCTCTTGTTAAACCAGCTCCATCACCTGCAAAATATAAATTACTAATATCATAACTTTCAAAGTCATTAGTAACTTTAGGTCGTGAGGAATAAAATTTAGCTTCAACACCATAGAATAAAGTATGTTCATTCGCAATTCCTGGTGTCACATGGTCTAAAGCCTCAATCATTTCAATCAAAGATTTCATGGTATTATAAGGTAAAACTAACCCTAAATCCCCAGGAACAGCTTCAGGTAAAGTTGGTCTAATATAACCTTCTTTTAGTCTTTTAACTGTCGTTCTTCTTCCTCTAATAATATCACCATACTTTTGAACAATAATACTACCATTACTTAATTTATTCGCTAGATCACTAATCTGATTCGCAAATTCATTAGGTTGATTAAATGGTTCATTAAAGACATGTGATACTAATAAAGCAAAATTAGTATTATGTGAACCTAAAAGCGGGTCTTTGAAAGCATGACCATTGGCAAGCATCGTACCACTATGATTTTCAATAACGACATGACCAGAGGGATTAGAACAAAAAGTTCTAACACTAGTCCCAACACTAGTATGAAAAGTAAATTTACCTTCATAAAGATGTTTATTAATTTCTTCCATAATGATATCACTAGTTTCAACTCGAACACCAATATCAACTTGATTATTATGCATCGCAATATTATATTTACTTAAGATATTATTTAACCATTTCGAACCATCTCGTCCCGGAGCTAAAACAACATTATCAGCCATTATTTTTTGATCATCATTTAAAATAATACCTTTAACTTTTTTATTTTCAACGATAATATCTTTAACTCTAGTTTTAAATAAATAAGTTATCTTATCACTTAGATATTCATTGATATTACTTAATATCTGCAGATTTTGTTCTGTACCTAAATGACGAACTTTAGCTCGTAATAATTTTAAGCCAACAGCCCATCCTTTTTTTTCAATTTCTTTTACTTTTTCAGTGGTAGGATCAGTAATTTCTGAAGTGGCTCCATACTTAATATTGATACTATCAACATAGTTAATTAAATCTTCAACAATATTAGAATCTAAATAATCATTAAGCCAGCCTCCAAACTCACTAGTAATATTAAATTTACCATCACTATATGCTCCGGCTCCCCCAAATCCTGAAGTAATTGAACAGGCTGGTAAACATCCTATTTGCAGTTGACCATCTTTAATTATCTGTGGACATTTTTCTATTTTTTTTGAAAGAATGGGACAACTACGTTCTTTAATATCATGTCCTTTATCAACTAATAATATATTTAGTTTAGAATTAAGCTTTACCAGTTCATAACAAGCAAAAATACCAGCTGGTCCTGCTCCTACTACAATCACATCAAATCTATTTTCCATTGTTTTTCACTTCCATCCTTATCAATTATAATAATTATTACATTTATAGTCAAACAAATACTTTAATGTTCATCTTTTTTTACAAAATAAAAAGTACCCTTTGGAGTACTTTTTATCTAAATACTATAAAAATTTAATTTAATAAATCTTTAAAAGTTTTACTTGCTTTAAATCCAGCACTTTTAGTTGCTTTGATTTGAATTTTCGCTTTTGTTAATGGATTTATCCCTTCACGGGCAGCACGTTCTCTGACACTAAAAACACCAAAGCCAGGTATAGTTACTTTGTCTCCTTTTTTAAGAGCATCCATAACTCCGCCAATAAAAGCATCAACAGCTGCTTGGGCTTGAGCTTTTGTTAAACCGGCATTCTCCATTAAGTATGTTACTAATTCTGTTTTGTTCATTTTCAAAATCCTCCTTAAATAATAAATTTATTATACCATAATTTAATAAATCATTATATAGTAAATATAATAAATTAATTAATATATGAATTAATTTAACAAATATACTTAAATAATGCAACAATTTTAGTGAAAATAGTCAATATTTACCTAAGAAAAGTCTATTTAAGGACCTTTTTTAAAATGTTTTAAGTAAATATGTCCATATAAATTAAATGATTAGTTATATAATATATTTGTCTATACTGCAACTTCTCCAGCAATATGAGGATGAGCTTGATAATTAATTAATTCAAAATCATCAATCGTAAAATCAAATATCGAAGTAATATTTTGATTTAATTTCATAGTTGCTAAGGGATATAAAGTTCTTGTCAATTGTTCTTGAACTTGTTCAAGATGATTAGTATAAATATGAGCATCCCCTAAAGTGTGAATAAAATCACCCAGTTCAAGATGAGTAACTTGAGCAATCATCATCGTTAATAATGAATAAGAAGCGATATTAAATGGTACTCCTAAAAAAATATCAGCACTACGTTGATATAATTGGCATGATAAACGATTATCATCACTGACATAGAACTGCATTAAACAATGACATGGTGGTAAAGCCATATCTTTTATTAACGGTGGATTCCAAGCACTAATAATTAAACGTCGGGAATGTTTATTAGTATTTATTTCATTAATAAGATTCACTAATTGATCAACCCCACCAAAATCACGCCATTGTTTACCATAGACTGGTCCTAAATCACCATATTTTAAGGCAAATTCTTCATCATTTTTGATTTTATCAATAAATTCAGCCATAGTTTCATTACGATATTCTAAACTATTTTGATATTTTTGATAAGGCCACTCATTCCAAATTCTAACATTATTTTCAACTAAGTATTTAATATTAGTATCACCTTTAATAAACCATAATAATTCATGGATGATTGATTTTAAATGGGTTTTTTTAGTGGTAATTAAAGGAAAACCTTCAGCTAGATTAAAACGCATTTGATAACCAAAGACTGAATACGTTCCCGTATTAGTTCGATCTTCTTTAAAATCGCCCTTATTAAGGACATGATCAATTAAATCTAAATATTGTTTCATTTTATAACTTCCTTTTTTTTTAGTGAATCCAGACGGCACTACCGGCTGAAATATGATGATAAACAAACGCCGCATCAGCTAAACGCATATTAACACAGCCATGAGATCCAGAACTTAAATAATAACTGCCCCCAAATGAACCATAACTACGCCATGGCGCATCATGTAGTCCTGCTCCACCACCATTTTCAAATGGCATCCAGTAACTAACATCTAATTCATAATCATAACCATAATCAGCACCCTTCATGGTGAAATTGGTGGTTTTATACATAATTGTAAAATTACCTTGCGGTGTATCAGTTCGTCCACCTGGTTTACCTGTGACAATATTTGCTGTATAAATTAATTTACCATCCTGATATAAATATAACTGCTGAGCTCCAATACTTATTTCTACAAAACTATTATCACTAGAAGGATGATCTTTATATTCAACATGTGCTTTAGTGATTGGTACAGCCGTTTCCATAATATTCAAAACATAGTTATTACGCATCGCATCATAGATTTTAGCCGTTGTCGCATAGATATCAACACCTGTTATTGGTTGACCTTTTGCGACTAAATTAATTTTCCCATAAGCAGCTTGATAAATATCGGCCGTTCCTTTTTCATTATTAATGTAATTATTATTTATTTTTTCTAAATAAGAACTAATCCCCTTTTTATCAATAGCTATTTTTTTATTTTTATAATCAATTGCAATCCATTTAATTTTATCACTACGACTCGGTTCAATGATGGTCTTTTTATTTTCAAGATTAATTTTTATCGTAATATCAATTTTATAGTTAATTTCATTTAATAAATCATTTAGTATATTTTTAGTAATATGAGGTTGAATAACCGAATTATGTAAATCAATATTAATATTACCTTT
>JAITPW010000068.1 GCA_031289255.1 Bacilli bacterium | reverse complement strand
TTGTTTTTCTAAATTATTAGCTCTTGTTAAAAAAACATCATTTAAATTAATAAGAACATCTTTATCAACTAATATTCCTTGTTTTTCCATATCAGCTAGAATAAAAGCTAAATTAACTTCAATTTGATATAAATCATTTAAGGTTAAAGTCTTTAATTTATCTTCATTAATATTAATCAATTTATTTAAATAATAAGCTTGCTTTACTTTATTATTAATAATCTCTTCATCGGATAATTTCTTTAAATCTTTATTAGAAATCGTATTAATATAAAAATTACTATCTACTAAAGCATTTGCTTCTAAAGAGACATTACAATCAATTAAATAACTACTTATAAGGACATCATTCTTAAAATTATTAATATTTAAACCATGCCAATAACCAAGTAACATATTTCTTTTAATATCATAGCCTTGTTTTGGAGTATTCTTCAAAAAAGTTATAATCTCTTTATTATTAATAAAATCATTCGTCTTTATAAAATAATTACCCTTTTCATTGATGATTGCTAAACCTAAAATCCGATCTTTATGATAATAATCATTAATACTAACTAAATCAATAAAACTATTTTCTAATAAACATTCTTTTTCTAAATTCTCTACTTCTTGAAATGCAAAATCATCTTCTACAATGATATTTTTATCGATTTTATCAAGAAAAGATTTAAATTCATAACGATGATAAAAATCTTTCAGTAAACCTAAATCATACTTATTAATGACTAAATCAGTAATCTTAAATGGTAATTTAATATCATTGATAATCGTTGCTAAATAATAAGATTGATAAGCAACATCTTTATTATCAAGTAATTTTTCTTTCGTTTTACCTTTAATATCATCAATATTAAGATAAATATTATCAAGACTATGATAATCAGCTAATAACTTTAGAGCTCCTTTTTCACCAATCCCTTTAATTCCAGGAATATTATCACTTGGATCACCCATAATAGCTTTTAAATCAATAACTTGAGCCGGTTTAATATCCCATACTAAATTCATACTCAATGGGGTAATTACTAAATAATCACTAACGCCTCTTTTCGATAATAAAACAGTAACATTATCATTTACTAACTGTAATAAATCCTTATCACTAGTAATAATATTTAATTGCATATCATCATCAATTAACGAAGCAATCGTTCCAATTATATCATCAGCCTCATATCCTTCAACTTCATAATTAGGTATTCCTGCGACATTAAGATACTCCCTAACAATAGGAAACTGTTCTACTAGTTCCTGATCAGTTTTTAATCGAGTCCCCTTATATTCGGGATATTGTTGTTTACGTACATTATTCGAACTAGCATCAAAAGCAACAATAAAATAATCATACGTAAAATCCTTTCTAATCTTATTTATCATATTAATAAAACCAAAAACAGCATTAGTACTAATACCATTACTAGTTTGCATCATATTAGTAAATTTAGTCGCAAAATATGCTTTAAATAATAATGAATTACCATCAATCGCGATAACTCTCTTCATTAACATCATCCTCTTTCTTAATAAGTTCAATCAATTCATCAACTATAATATTATTTTCATCCTTAAGATCCAATTTACCCCTTACCATCATAATATTCTTAATTTTTAATATTTTTCTATACTTAGCATATATTCTTGGAAAGACAACTAAAGTCTTTACATCTAAAGTATCACTTACTCGCACAAAAGCCATTAATTCTTTTTTCTTCGTCTTAATTTCTTTAATACTATCAATAATTACTAAAGCTTGTTTATTAAGATGAAAATCTTTTAATAGACTATTAGGATATTTATCTTCAAAACTATTTAAAGGATGATTATCTAAATATAAGCCTAATAATGCAAACTCTTTATTCGCAATTTCCATGATATTATCTTGATAAATTTGAAATTTAGGTGCGGTATTGATATCAGTAATCTCATTAGTTCCATCACTATAAAAATTGATATTAGTTTGATTGATATCAATAAAACTATATTTATATTTAATCTTTGGTAAACAACTGATCATCGTCGTTCGATTTAAATCCATACCATCAAAAGCACCGCTCAGTATTAAAGCTTCAATAATACTCATATTAATACCAATACTAAGTAATCTAATAATACTAATATGAAACACTTCAAATAAACCATTCTTTCTTTCTTCCATAATTAGCTGCGCATTATTAATACCTAATCCTTTAATACTTAAAAATGGTAATACAAAAGTATCATTAACAATTTCAAACTCTAAAGTCGAAATATTAATATTAGGACAAACAATCTTATAATTATATAAATACTTCATTTCATAAAAATATTTTTTTAATTTATCAATATTATAAACATTAGTACTTAAAACAGAACGAAAGAATGCTAAAGGATAATTCGCTTTAAAATAAGCTAAATAAAAAGCTAATAAAGAATAACTATAAGCATGAGCTTTATTAAAACCATAACCCGCAAAACTTAAAATTACATTATAGATATCATTAACTAACGGCTCTTGATAACCATTCTTAATACTTGAACTAATAAACTCTTGTTTAATTCCTTCTAATACTTGAGCATCTTTTTTAGCCATTCCTTTTCGAACAATATCAGCCTTTGCAAGTGAAAAACCAGCTAGTTTCTGTGTTATCTGCATAATTTGTTCCTGATAAATAATAATACCATACGTTTCTAATAAGATCGGTTTTAAATCATCGCTAAAATAATTAAAAGGTTTATGTTCATTCTTACGAGCAATATATTCATCTATATATTGCATTGGTCCTGGTCGAAATAAAGCAGTGGTGGCTACTAAATCATTAATAGAATCTATTTTCATCTTCTTAATAACCTTCATGACACCATCTGATTCAAACTGAAAGATCCCTAAAGTCATACCACTACTTAATAACTTTAATGTCTTTTGATCATTAATATCAATTTTATAAAAATTAATATCATCATTAATATAGGAAATAATATTTCTAATAACCCCTAAATTTCTTAAACCTAAAATATCCATTTTATAAAGATTTATTTTTTCTAAATATTCCATACTATATTGTGATAACAGCGTTTGATCACTATCGACCATTACGGGAATAGTATTAATTAAACTATTTTTATTAATGATTACTCCCGCTGCATGAGTCGATAAATGACGATTAATTCCTTCTAATTTACTAGCTATTTCAAAAACATTTTGTAAATCATGATGCGTACTTAATTTAAGTTTTAACTCAAGATTATCATGTACTATCTGTTGCAATGAAACATTTAAATGCTTAGGTAAAAGATCTAATATAATATTAATCCGATGAGGTGGCACCTTGAGAACTTTACCAACATCTCTAATACTACTACGAGCTTGAAAAGTACCATAGGTACAAATATGAGCAATATATTCATGACCATATTTTGCTTTTAAATATTCAATAATTAAATAACGTCGATCATCTTCAAAATCAACATCAATATCAGGAAGATTAATTCTTTCCGGATTTAAAAATCTTTCAAAAATTAAATTATTTTTGATGGGATCAACTTCCGTTATCCCTAAACAGTAAGCAACTAAAGAACCAGCACAACTACCCCGTCCCGGTCCCACTAAGATATCATGCTTTTTTGCATAAAAAACATAATCATAAACAATTAAAAAATAATTCGCAAAACCCATCTTATTGATAATAGATAATTCATATTCTAAACGATTAAAATATTGTTCATTTAACAACTCTTTACTTATGCGTTTTTTTAATCCTAATAAACTAAGTTTTTCTAAATATTTATTACAAGCTAATAGATCCTTTTGATAAAGGGGTAACCCATTATCAACAATAATATCATAATTACTAAAATTACTAATAAATTCTTCTGTATTTAAAAGTAATCGTTGGTCATATTTAACTAAATGTTCTTTATTTAATAAAAAATGAGTCCCTTTAGTTTTAAAATCAATCTTACTTATTTCTTTTTGTTCAGCTATAGCTTTTAAGATCTGTAATAAATAATAATCATTACTATTATGATAAGTACTATCTAAAGCAATAATTTCCTTATTAAAAGCTATATTATCTTCTAAATAATGATAATAACTATCATTATAATCACTTAAATAATAATAATACTTATTAAAATAACTCTTTAGTGAATTTAATTTATCATTCAACGCTTCTTTATCATAAATAAACAGATTAAAATAAAATTTCTGAGCATAATCTATTAAAATAACGAGATCATCTAAATATTTAATTAATTCTTGATACGTTATCTCTAAATTATTTAAATATAAATATGAACTAATCTGTTCCAAAGCTTTAAATCCTTTATTATTTAAAGCATAAGCATTAATTTTAATTTGATTATTATTATCAAAACATACCATAAAATTTAAACCAATAATGGGAATAATATCTTGCTTTTGACATTTAAAATAAAATTCTAAAGCTCCTCCCATATAGTTATCATCACAAAGCGAAGCATACTTAAAACCATTCACTAAAGCATGTTGAATAATATCATCAACTTTTAAAGTACTATTTAATAAAGAATAGTGTGATTTGGTATTAATATTAGTAAATAGCACTTAAATAACCTCCTTAATAAAAATATTATCGTGATAAAACAACAATAATATCTTTATTACACTCAACCCTAGCTTGATTACAAGCAATTTCATTAGATACACATAAAGTATCATCACTTGCTAAATGATAATTAACTAAATCATACTTAAACCCATTTAAATTAATTATTGTTTCTGATTCAATACTAAAAAAAGAATAGTAACAATCAGTACTAGTAAAATAATGGATTCCTTTTTTTAAAACTTTAAGACAAGAATAATCATCATAAAAAATGACATCACGATTTTTTTTCAGCAAGTTAATATTAATTAAACTATGATCAATCCTTTGACCAATAGCACCATAAATATTAATCTGGTCATAATTTAATGTCTTTACCCATTGAATAGCCATATCTAAATCAGTATGATCTTTAATAGGATTTAATCTCATTACTTTAATTTTAGAAGTATCAACTTCATTTAATAATTTCGGTTTAAGACTATCAAAATCGCCAATGATAGCAACAATTGGTAATCCTTGTTTAATTAAATATTCACTACCACCATCAACTCCAATAAAATCACCATCTTCATAACAAGGTTGATGAGCTACTGAAGCAATTAAATTAACCTTTCTCATAATAAAGAATTAACACCATCATTAAAATTATCTTGCTTAAATAAATAAGAACCTGCTACTAAACAATCGGCTCCGGCCTTATAACATAATTCTTTATTTTCATTTGAAATACCACCATCAACCTGAATAAGATATTCTAAATGATTAATAGTTCGATATTCTTTCAGATATTTTAATTTATCTAAAGCATTTACCATAAATTTCTGTCCTCCAAAACCTGGTTCAACGGCCATTATTAAAACAAGATCAAGTTCCTTTAAGAAAGTTTCAATAACATCAATACTCGTATGAGGTTTTAATGAAAGACCGACTTTAATATCCTGGTCTTTAAAATGTTTAATTAAAGCACTTACTTCATGATCGTCAGCACAAGCTTCATAGTGAAAAACAATCTGATCAGCTCCAGCTTTAATAAATAAATCACCCACAAATTGTGGATTGGTAACCATAATATGGACATCCATCAATAAAGAAGAATTGTTTTTAAAATATTTAAAAATATCTGGTCCAAAACTAATATTTGGAACAAAATGACCATCCATAACATCAAAATGAATCCATTGAGCTAAAGACTCATTAATTCGTTTAATTTCTTCTTTTAAATTCATAAAATCACAACTTAAGATGGAAGGAGCTATGATGCGCATTAGTATCGTACCTTTCTTTTTTTTATTTCTTCTTGAAACAATAAATAATCTTGATATTTCAAAGAAGATATTTTCTTTTCTAAAACTAATTTTTTAACCTGACATCCTGGCTCATTAATATGCAAACAATTATTAAACTTACAATATTGACTAGCCTCTTTAAAATCATGATAGGATATTGCTAACTCATGAGCATCTAATAAATCTAAATCTAAACTAGAAAAACCAGGACTATCAGCAATCATCCCAAAAGAAGTATGAAATATTTCAACATGTCTAGTCGTATGTTTTCCTCGATTCAAAGCTTTGGAAATAATATTAGTTTCTAAATGTAAAGTTGGATCAATCATATTTAATAAACTAGATTTACCAGCTCCCGATTGTCCAACTAAGACACTCAGCTTATCAATTAACATCATTTTTAAATTATTTATCGAATTTTGATCATTAATACTAGTAATAACTACATCATAATTAGCATCATAATAATCTTGAAAAGCATCTTTTATTTCTTGGATATTACTAGCTAAATCAGCTTTAGTAATACAGATAATCGGTCTAATATTTAAATGTTCAATTATGGCTAAAAATTTATTTAATAGAAAATAAGAATAATGAGGATCAAGATAAGAAATGATGATTAAAGCATTATCAATATTCGCAATCTTTGGTCGATTTAAATAATTTTGACGAGTTAAAACTTCAACAATATAACCCTCTTGATAATTTTGAATATCAACCATTACTCTATCCCCAACAACAGGACTAATTTCTTGTAATCGAAATAGTCCTCTTGCTTTACACTTATATATGATGCCTGCCATTTCGACAAAATAATTATCACCACGAAGACTGATAATTAATCCTTCATGATTAGTCTTATTCATTGACCGGTTTAGCATCACTGTTTGGTTCACTAGGAGTATTATTATTATCACTAGGTTTAGTACTTAATTCACATTTTAAAGTAATTTTATCACCACTAGTAGCTTTTTCTCCAGGAGCAATACTTTGGGAAACAACTTTATCAGCTTCTGAACAATTACTAGAAGAGACAATTAAGCCTTGTTTTCCTAAAGTATCAAATGCTGATAAATAAGTTAAATTCATCACATTTTGAACAGTAATTTGTTGTTGAACACCAACTTCAATTCTAATGGTACTACCATAATCTACTTCAGCGCCCTCTTCAGGATTAATACTTAATATTTTACCAATCTTATTAGGATCAGTTGTTTGTGTATCAATGGTTGTTATTTTAAAACCTAAAGCTGTTAAACTTGCTTTAGCTTCAGTAGCATTACTACCAACAATACTTGGTACTTTAGCTTTTTTACCTTTACTTACATATATTTCAATAGTTGCTTTTTTCACTATTTTAGTTCCTGAAACAGGATTAGTTCTGATAACTTTATTAGTATCAATATCATTGCTTTCTTCATCAATATATTTAATAGTATAACCATTTTCTTCAGTAATTTTAGCATTTATTAAAGCAATATTAGCATCATCTTTACTCATACCACTTAAATTAGGCATCACTACTTCAGGTTTACTATTTAAAAGCATAAATAAGGTAACACCAATTATTAATAATAAGCCAATAACACTAGGAATAATTATTTTTAATTTATTATTTTTCTTATTCAATGGTGTTTTAATATTATTTTTATCAACAACAATTGTATTACCAAATGTATCATCTTTAGTAACTTCTAATTCATCGGTAAAATCTAAAGCTCTTTCATCATTACGATATTGACAATCAACTAAATCAAGTAACATTTCATGAGCCGTATGATAACGATAATTACGATTTTTAGCGGTTGCTTTAGTAATAATGTTCTCAATTGCTTGATTGACATCACTACCAATAATCTCTTGAATTGAAGGAATTTTTTCCTCCATATGCATCAAAGCAATATTAACCGCTGAATCAGAAGAAAAAGGAACTTTACCTACTAATAATTCAAACATTAATATTCCTAAAGAATAAATATCACTTTGTTCACTCGCATTTTGGCCCTTAGCAAGTTCTGGAGCTAAATAATGAACTGACCCCATGATACTATTAGTTTGTGTCAATTGGGCGGCATTTTGAGCTACAGCAATCCCAAAATCAGTTAATTTAACTGTTCCATCATTACGAACAATAACATTCTGTGGTTTAATATCACGATGAATAACCCCTCGTGAATGAGCATGCTCAACAGCTGAAACTAATTGTTCCATAACATTAATGGTTTCAGCAACACTTAATGGACCATGTTGTTTAATTAATTGCTTTAAAGTCTTTCCTTCAATATATTCCATAACAATGTAGTAATAGCCTTGTTCAGACCCTACATCAAAAACTTGAACGAGATTAGGATGTTCTAAAGCTGTTGTTGCTAAAGCTTCTCTTTGAAATCTTTTAACAAAACTCTCATCATGAGATAAATCGCCTCGTAATACTTTAATTGCTACCCGACGGTTTAAGATCGTATCCATTCCTAAATAGACATTAGCCATACCACCTTCACCAATCAAATCAATTAAGCGATAACGATCATTTAATAAATAACCTGAATTTGAATTTACCATTTTATTCAACCTCCATCAATACTATTGACATATTGTCATATCCACCATTATTATTGGCGTCATTAATTATACTAATTGCCTTTTGAGAAATTGGCAATGTTGAATCTAAGATTGTATTAAGATATTTAAAAGATACTAAATTATAAATTCCATCACTACACATAAATAAATATGAGCCTTTTATTTTATTTAATTCATATAAATCGACAACGGGATTATCCATATTCCCAACAGCATACATTATGACATGCTTTTTCGGATGATTTAAAGCTTCTTCTTTCGTTATTTTACCCTCTCGTAAAAGGATATTAACATATGTTTGATCTTCCGTTATTTGCATTAATTCACTATTATTAAATAAGTATACCCGTGAATCACCCACATTAGCAATAATAATTTTATTTTCTAAAACTAAACTTATTACTAAAGTCGTTCCCATTCCCATAAAATTATCATCACTTAACGATTTCTCTCTTACTTGAGCATTAGCCTCATTAATAATCATTAATAACCATTCTTTAGCCTCTTGTTCATCCTTAAACTTATCAACTTTAATAAAATAATCAAGAATGATCTTTGAAACTAATAAAGATGCATAGCCCCCGGCCTTATGACCACCCATTCCATCACAGATAATTCCAATACTGATACCATGTGAATTAGTATAAACAAAAGCTTGGTCTTGATTAGTATTACGTACTTTCCCAATATCAGTTACCGCATATTTTTTCATAATTTCACTTCCCTTTGTGCTCTTAATTGGCCACAAGCAGCCGCTATATCATTACCAAAATCTTTTCGTATCGTTGCATTAATTCCATTATCCTTTAATTTCTGATAAAAATAATAACAATCATTTCGTTTGATACTAATAAAATTTTTATCATTAATATCATTAAAAGGAATAATATTAATATAAGCATTCAAACCTTTCAAAAAGCTTTTTAAAGCTACGATATCAACATCTTGATCATTAAATCCTTTTAATAAAATATATTCAAATGTTAAACGACGTTTCGTCTTTTTTTGATATGCTAATAAAACTGGTTTTAACAATTCTAAATGATCTTTTTTATTGATTGGCATAATCTTACTTCTTTTACTATCAATAGCACTATGTAAAGAAAGAGCTAAATTAACTTGAAGATCTAATTCACTAAATTTCTTAATCCCCTCAATTATACCTGAAGTACTTAGTGTAATATGACGAGCCCCTAAGGCTAAACCAAAGGGTGAGTTAATAATCTTAATAAAATTAATAACATTATCATAATTATCAAAAGGTTCGCCAATTCCCATAATCACAACATTATGAACTCTTTGCTGAGTAGCATCTAATTCTTTTTGAAGATACATTACTTGAGCAACTATTTCAGCACTACTTAAATCTCTTACTTTCTTTAATTTACCGCTAGCACAAAAAAGACAACCCATATTACACCCAACTTGACTGGAAACACAAACACTATAACCATGATCATATTTCATTAAAACTGTTTCAATAAGATTACCATCACTTAGTTTAAATAAATATTTAATGGTTCCATCTTGACTTATCAGTTTAGATTCTTCTATTAAAATATTAATAAGATAATGGTTATCTAAATATTCAATCATCTTCTTATTTAAATTAGTCATTTCCTTAAAGTTATTAACTCTTTTTTGATAAAGCCATTCAAATATCTGTTTAGCTTTATATTTCTTTTCATTATTTGTAATCATTAATTGTTCTATTTCATTAATGTTTAAATTATAGATTAAATCCATTAAATCACCTTGTCTTATTTTATCATATCTACGTTTAAAAAGCTTTATTTTTAATGATTTTAGCCATATAAAAGCTATCACAATCATCTTCATAACTAAAGATCGTTTTTTCATCGATTAACCTTAAATTATCATTATTATTTAGTAATGTTCTTATTTGAAATTCATTCTCTTTTTTATTTAAAGTACAAGTTGAATAAACTAAACAACCATTATCTTTAAGCAATGATATAGCCACTTCTAATAATCCTTGTTGAATAATTATTATTTCATCCATAGTTTTACTAATATCTTGAAATTTAATCTCTGGCTTTCTTTTAATTACCCCAAGTCCTGTACATGGAGCATCACATAAAATATAATCAAAAGAATTAGCTTGTTCAAGCTTTAATAATTGTAATGAATCATAAGTTTGTGCCGTAATATTAGTAATATTTAATCGTGTTATTTCCTTTTTTAATAAGTCAATTCGATGTTCATAAAAATCATACGCTTTGATTATCCCTGTATTATTCATAATATCAGCAAGATGCGTTGTTTTTGTTCCTGGCGCAGCACACATATCCAAAACACTACTATTTTCTGAAGGGTTTAAAAAGCGACTAACTCTTTGAGCAGCCAGATCTTGAATACTAAAAACACCTGCTAAATAATTAGGATCCTTAATAATATTATCACCTAAATATTCATAAGCATCATCTAAATAATCAAGTTTCTTATATAAGTTTTGATTATCAATAAACTTATCCTTATTTAAATGATTCATTCTTAAATAAAGTTTAGCTGGTTTATTATTATCTTTGATTACTTCAACCATTACATCATGACCATACTGTTTCTTTAACATTTTTAGATACCATAAAGGTTGTGAATAATTAATACTTAAATCATTTAATTCATTATCACTTTGTGCATATACTAACTCTTCATTTAATAATTGATGCAATAAAGCATTAATAAATTTTTTTTGATAATTATCTAAAAGATAACCACTCATTTTTTGAGCTTCACTTATAATAGCATATGATGGTATTCGATCTAGAAAATGATATTGGTATAAAGCTATTAATAAAATAATTAATTGTTTATTACTTATTTTAACATTATTTAAAATGTTTAATTGATATTCTAATAAACGCTTATTTTTAAGGATACCATAAACAATATTTGTTAAAAGATTACGATCATTAACACTATCGATATTTTGATAAGCTTGCCGTAATAATAAATTGGCATAACCATTATTAAAACAAACCTCATAAAGGATTTCATAGGCTTTAATTCTAATATTATTATTCATGCTCTCATCTTCTTTCAATATTTAAATTCATAAAAAAGAAAAACCAAAGTATTACTTTAGTTAGTGTTTTCTTTAATAATATTTTCAATCTCTTTAACGGTATCATTAAGATTATTATTTTCTACAACAAATTGATAATCACCAGTTAAAGTTAATTCACGAGTCGCTTTTTCTAAGCGTGCATTAACAACTTCAATAGTTTCAGTTCGACGATTCTTAATTCTTTTTTCTAATTCAGCTAAACTAGGAGGAACAATAAAAATGGATAGGACATCAGCACAAGAGTTCATTACTTGCGTAGCTCCTTGAACTTCTATTTCTAAAACAACATTTTTACCTTCAGCTAAGAGTTTATCAACATATTCCTTAGGAGTCCCATAATAATTACCCACAAATTCAGCCCATTCAATTAATTGATTATCATCAATATTACTTAGAAAATCCTTTTCACTCACAAAAAAATAATCAATCCCATTTACTTCATTAATTCGCGGTTTTCTGGTCGTCATCGAAATCGAATAGGTTAAATTAAGTTCATTATTCTTAAATAACTCTTCTCTAATCGTTCCCTTTCCCACTCCCGAAGGTCCACTTAATATTATTAATCGTCCTTTTTTCAAAAATAATCACCCCATAAATTGTTTTATATTATAAAGGTATTAATCTATTTAATCAAGTATTTATTTACAAGATAATAAGAATATAAGTATAAAAATAATGACTTTTTTCATAAATATCAATAAATAAAAATTTATTTTAGCATTATTTTCTATTAACTAAGTCATCATTCATCTTATTTATTTGTATATTTAATCGTTTTTAATTATTAAAAAAGCAAAATAAATAAACTTATTATTTAAATTATTTGATGAATAATCATTATCCACTAATAATGATAATAATATCTTA
>JAITPW010000039.1 GCA_031289255.1 Bacilli bacterium | reverse complement strand
AGCTTTAATATTATTCATACTCATAAATAATATTAAAACAAATATCAATGCTTTAATTCCTTTTTTTATATTAGACATTCTTTTGTCCTCCACATAAATTTCAATAATACAATGTAAATATTGCTACAAATATTTTAACATAAAAGATAATATATTACATAATTTATCTTTATTTAAAAATAATTATTTAATACTATTATCAATTTGTCTTTCTCAACAAGATATCATTTAAATTAATTTATATTTTTTACTATAATAAAACCACAATGTTTTTTATAAAGCAAAAAAGAGAAATATGAATGAATAACATATTTCTCTTTACTTATACTTAAGTTTAATTTTAGGATAATAACATCTATGAATGCCAGATTTTTTTAATATAAGCTATAGTATTTTTGCCATAGAATTCTTTAAAGACACGGTAGAAAATAATTGAAGGTATAGTAAGCAGAATACCAAGAAAACCAAATAAACCACTAGCAATAAAAATACCTGGTAAAATAACTAAAGGACTTATTTTAATAGTATTTTTGTATACTAAAGGGTTGATAACATTACCATCAATATTAGGCATTATTAAACAGATTGCCATAATAATAAAGAACAATGTTGGACTAATAAAGATAGCTGTAAATAAAGCAATTAAATTAACTAAGATTCCACCAAAATAAGGAATAAGATTAGAGAAAGCACATAATGCCGCTAGAGATAACCAATCCGGATGTCCTACAATCTTATAGATAATACCATATTCCAAACAAGTTATCGCACAGATGATTGCTAGAGAACGAATATATTTTAAAAACTCTAAATCTAATTTCTTAAAAAACATCATTAATTTAGGTTTATTCTCTAAACGTTTTTTTAAGTTAGCAATAATATTTTCATGATCAAAAATAGCATAAAAATACATAATAATAATTAAGATGGTTGAAGCAATAAAATTAGTTGATTTATTAATAATATTCTGCGTAAAACTTGCTATATAATTTAATAGTGTTTGTCCTATTTTATCTAAATAAGGTGTTATATAATCAATAACATTCTTAAGTTCATGATTATCTTTAATCCATTGAATACTATCACTTGATTTTTGGACTAAATTTATGGCATGTAAAACCTGTGGATACATTAATTTCACAATCAAATAAATGATAATAACAACAATACTTAACAAGAGTACGGCTGTACATAGCGAAGCTATTTTACTTGGAATACCTTTATTTTTTAAAAATTTAATAATCGGATAACTAACATAAGCAAGACCCAAAGCGATAAAAATATTAATAAAAATATTAAATAGAATATCAAAATAAGGTCTAATCGTTGGAAAAATAAAAATACCCAACACAATTATCAGTAAGAAAAGTAATATTTTAATCATTTTAGTTGTTGTTTTCATAGTTAGCTCCTTTTCTATCAAATAATAAAACTTAATAACTATTATACCAAAAATATCTGAATAATTATATGTATCATTCTAATTATCACATCATATTAGCTTAACATCAATTTTAAGCATTTAAAACCAAGCTCATTATAATATATATTATTAAGAATTTTAATTAAATAAAAAAAAAGGTATTGGTATTAAAATAGAAATATCAATACTCCTTTTTATTAATCACAAAGTCTTTTATTATATAAATATATGAATGATTTTGTTTACTAGATTAGTGGGGAAGTTAAATAATTTATTTATTATAAATATAATAAAGTATATATAATAAATCAAATATATTTCATCATCGATACTTTCTTCGGAAGGTTCTATTTTGAAAATTAATTTTGGAGCTATAATAAGATTAAATAATGTAAATATAATTACAATAATAGATAAAAAATGTTTCGTATTCAATTGTAAAAAATAAAGAAAAAAGAAAGATATAAATATATAAATAAGATAAATTTTCCAATATTTTCTAAATAACTTTATCATTAATAATTCCCTCCTATAATCCAATTATATAAAAATGTTATTAGATAAAATAACAATAAAATAATCTGATACTGTTTACTAAAAAGTGTCGGTGTTTCTTTTAGTTTAAATATTTTTTTACCAAATACCAGAATCATACTTAGGAATACTATATCCAAAATTAAGGAGCATCCTTTACCCAAAAATAAGCTTGTTAATTGTATTAATATACTTATGACTATGCAAGAAAAGTATATTGGTATTTTTTTATTTAAAAAAAGTACCATACTGTAGCCTCCACAGCCCAAGATATAGGTTCAACAATTAGCCAATGCCAATGCCAAGAATATAATGTCGAAGCAACAACATTTCTAATATAACTATAAATACTATCACATCTAGCTAGTATTTTTAAAATATTTTTAAAATTAATCCATTTTTCTATTTTATTTATATATTTATTTTTAAAGGGCAATTTTTTAATTTTATTTAATACCTTAGATTTCCACCATTTTTCTCCTTTTTTAGAAATAAAACCTTTTAATTTTCGTATAGCTTTTCTAATTGCAATAGATTTTATTCCTCTTTGTTTCTTTGGAACTACATTCATTTCTATAAAAGCACTAATATCATTTTTTTCCTCTAGTGAAAGATACACTTCCTCACTAAGAGCATTTGATATTTCTGAAGTAAGTTTATTGTTTGTGAATTCGTTTATATTTTGATTTGCTATACTCGGTTCATTACTTAGTTCAATATAATCGTTTGGTATTGCTTTTTCAGTATTACTAGTACCTAGTTCATTATTCAATTCATTTAATAAGTCATTATCATATACTCTTACAACTAAGGTGTTACAAATAGTAATATTATTTTTTTCTACTTCAGTAGATATTCGATAAGTTCCTGGTTCATTTATCATATCTTTATTAATACTATCTACATTATTTACTGTTCTTAAAGTTGAAATAGCACTTGAATCAGGGTTGTCTGATATTTTAGTAAAATTAATTGTTCCCTTAACTACATTTCTTTGATTGTTGTTTGATTGCGCTATTTTAAAATAAGCATCAGATATAAAATCTCTATTAACATCATTAGTTTCAATAATATCTTT
>JAITPW010000010.1 GCA_031289255.1 Bacilli bacterium | reverse complement strand
AGCATAATTAATATCATAATTGTTATAACCATAAGTACGATTAGTAGTCCATTTATTATTTGGTACTAAAACATTAGTTTGATAAATAGCATAATTAGTCGGATCAATTACTGGTAAATCCTCATTATAACCAACAATAGCTTTATTATTATTAAATAAAACATCTTTACTAACTATTAAATCTTCATATTCTTGAGTGAAGATTCCTCCTCCATCTCTAATAGCTTCATTATTAGTAATACTAACTTTATCCAAGATTTGAACTGGTGTTACTACACTTGCATTGATATAGATACCACCACCATCATTATTAGGTGTATTATCATTAGTGGTTTTATTATCATAGATTTGAACGTTATCTTTAATAATAGTCTTATTAGCAGCATTATTTAGATAGATTCCGCCACCATGATTATTAATATTACTAGCATCACCACTAGCTTCATTATTATAAATTTCAACATTACCACCAATGGTATTATTACCTTCTAAATACATTCCTGCACCACTAGCTGCTTTATTATCATGAACCTTAACATTACCATCCATAATTAATGCACCAGTACTACTTGAAACAATCCCACCGCCATTGATAAGGGCATGATTATTAAAAATCTCAACATTTTCTTTAATTATTAAAGTGCCATTTGTAGAAGCTCTCAGTGCTCCTGCTACGCCATTAATGGCATCATTATCAAATATTTTTACATTACCTGATATTTCTAATTCAGGATAAAGCCCATTAGGAACACTACCTACTACATTAAATACTCCTGCACCATTACCTAAAGCTTGATTACCATATATTTGAACATTACCACTAATTTTACCTTTAGTAGTTCCTTGAATATTACCAACTCCTGAAAAACTATTTCCTTTGTTATTATAAATTTTAACATTATCGTAGATATAGTACTGATAATCACCAGCAACAGTCAAACTACCAATCATAAAAGCTCCCCCAGTAGTAGTTGATTCATTATTATAAATCTCAACATTATCAGAAATATCTAATATACTTTCTCCAACTATTACTCTATCCATACTAATCACACCACCATTGCCCCCATAATTATCATGAAGTTTAACATTGTCTTTAATATATAAACAACCTTGATTAAATATTGTTGCAACGCCATCAGTTCCGACAACAGTAGCAGAATGGTTTTGATATATCTCAACATCATCTTTAATAATTAATGAAGATAATGTTGAAGCAGAAGAATTAAAATTACTAATTACTGCTCCCACAATAGTTATCATGGTACCATTATTATAAATTTTAACATTATCACTTATCGTTGCTTGCCCACTATTTCTTAAGACAACACCTTGATCTGAATTTACTGTATAAAAATTATCATGAATTAAAACATCATCTTTAATATTAATAACTGAGTTTTCTCCATTATTATAGAATATACCTGCGGTATTATTAAGTTGTTCATTATCATAAAACTCAGCATTAGCTTCAACATTTACTATACCACTATTATTAACAACAACCATACCAGCCCCAGTCTTTTTATTATTCTTTACAATTAAGTCTTTGCCTAAAGTTAAACTTCTTGTATTATCTGTTGATAAATTAAACATTGTTCCGCTTGGATTACTAGTTAGAATACTCTTTTGCCCATCAATAATTAAATTAGTAACATTCATAGATGAATTCGCATTAGTAATATGAAAGAACACCCCTAAAAAAGTATTAACCCGTCTTAAAGTATGGCGACTACTATCACTATGTAAATTAATAGTAACATTTGCTGGAATAGTAATCGCTGGACCAGTAAAATCAAAATCAGCTGTCATCTCAACATCATGAGTACCAGCTGGAGCACTATCAATCGCGCTTTTTAATGATGCAAAATTATTTACTTGATAAGTAGCTGCTTTAATATTACTGGAAGTAAAGACTTCCAATAATAAACAAACTAATAAAATCAATAAATAACTTGTGAATTTATTTTTTTTCATAATAATAACCGCCCTCTTAAATTGAGTTACTCTTAAATTGAGTTACTCTTAAATAAATATTCTTAATATCTTTTATAAAGTATACTGATATTAATAATTATGTCAACGAATTTTTTATAGAAAAATAAGGAGATTATCTTCATAATGTTAATTTTATATAGTTATTGTTAAGTTTAAATTATTTAGATTGAAATGATATTATTTAATCTAAAAATAGTAATTACTTTTGATGAGATTACTTTTTAAGTATAATCATTTATGAAAATAATTAAATTTTTATAAAAAGCTTAAACTTAACGATGTCTTAACAATGAAGTAATATACTTTAGCTAAGAGGTGAACATCATGAAAAATATTTTAATCAGAGCTTTTAAATACTTAAAGTATAAAAAAATTAAGAGTATCATGCTGATCATATTATTTTTAATTATGGCAACAACAATTATATTTTCAGGTATTATCAAAGCAACTATCACTAGTTATCTTAGTTCAATTGATAATAAAAATGGTATTGCCATTAGTATTGTCGCTAAAAATCGTACTCAAGGTTTTAGAGTTATGGAAAGTAGTAATAATTTAAGTAATGAACAATTAACTAAAATTAAAGAACTTGATTATCTTAGTGATATTGTTATCAATAGTGATATTACTCTTGATAGTACTAGTATTACCGCTTTAAGTACTAATGATAGTACTGAAGATATCAGTAATGAAAAAAGAATGATTCCTAATGATTTTTCCCAGATAAGAATCCAAGTAAGTTCTAATTTAAGTTTAAATGAGAGTCTTAATAATTTAAATCTCTTATCTGGAAAGATGCCTAGTAAAGAAAATGATATTATGATCAGTAATGAGCTTGCAACTGCAAATAACTTGAAAATTGGCAGTACTTTTAGTATTACTAGTAATAGTATTAAAAAAGATGTTAATATTAGTGGTATCTATGAATTTACTAGTGAACAAACTGATTTTCAAGTTAGATCATTACCACAGAATACCTTATACGGTCTATTATCATTAACAACAACTTTTAAGGATACTACCCATCTTAATTATCAATATTATCTAAAAAAGATTGATGATTATGAAATGTTTAAAAAAGATTATTTAAGTATTACTAATCAAACTAATGATAATATGCAATTTAATATCAATGATACTCTTTATCAACAAACCATTATTCCTCTGCAACAGATTGCTTCAGGATTAAAGATCATTAGTAATATTACTATTATGGTAACTTGTGCAATAATTAGTATTATTTTAGTCATTACCATTAAAGAACGTAACTATGAAATTGGTGTTCTTTATGCTTTAAGTGCTCAGAAAAAAAGTATTGTTATACAGTTTTGTTTAGAGCATATAATATTAATAGGAATAGCTTTTATTAGTGCTATTATTATTAATATCACTATGGCATCAAGTTTCATCAATATGATGCTTAATAATAAAATATTTTCTAATATCAATATGAACGCCCAGATGATGCAAGGACGTGGTATGATGAATAATGCGAATATTAAGCAAACCATAACTAATATTGATACGATAATATCACCTAGTATTTTAATAAGTAATTTATTATTCTTATTATTTTTATCAACCCTTATGATCTTAATAATAACCATCATCATCTTACGTAAGAATCCCCGTGATATTATTAATGAATAGGAGGCTATTAAAATGTTACAATTAAAAAATATCTCATTTGCTTACATTAAAGATAATAATATTTTCGAAAATATTAATCTAAGTTTTGAAGCAGATAAAATATACGCTATCCAAGGTCTGAGCGGTAGTGGTAAAAGTACTTTATTAAATATTATTGCCGGTTTAGATAATCGGTATCAAGGTCAATTAATGTATGATAATCAAGAAATAAACCATCTAAATATAACTAACTATAAAAAAGATGATGTTAGTATGATCTTTCAAGATCAAAATCTGCTTCATTATTTAAATATTCTTGATAATATTAAATTAGAATGTCTTATTAAGCATAAAATTATTGATGAAACTTTACTCAATAAATATCTTGGACAGTTTAATCTAAGTAATTTAAATCTTAAAAAATATCCTCGTATTTTAAGTGGTGGTCAACAACAAAGAATTACCCTGATACGTTCATTATTAAGTGGTAGTAAAATTATTCTTGCTGATGAACCAACCGCAAATGTCGATGAAGAAACAGCTTTTAATATCATTAATGAGTTTAAATATTTAGCCCATCAAGAACATAAAATCATTATTATTGTTACTCATAATAATCAAATAGCTTCTTTATGTGATGTTACTTATTTATTAAAAGATGGTTTAATTATGGAAAAGGAGCATCTAAAATGAAATTACTAATAATCGAAGATGAAATAGATCTAGCAACAGCTATTAAGAATGGTCTATTAAATAATTATTTTTTAAAATATCAAATAGATTGTGCTTATGATGGTGAAGAAGCTCTTGATAAATATTTTACTAATAATTATGATTTAATATTATTAGATTTGAATTTACCCATCATCGATGGTCTTGATTTACTTGATACTATTAGAAACGATAATAAAGAGATTCCTATTTTAATATTATCAGCTCGTATTAATATTGATGATAAAGTCTTAGGCCTTGATTTAGGAGCTAATGATTATCTTGCTAAACCTTTTGATTTTAAAGAACTAGAAGCTCGTATCAATGCTTTATTAAGACAATATTGTATCATTAAAAGCCAACTCATTAGTGTTGAAAATGTTACTTTAGATACTAAAAATAATATCTTATATGATGAAAATAATGAAATTATTAATCTAACTAAAAAAGAACATCAAATCTTAAGTTTCTTAATGAGAAATAAGGGTCTTATCTTTAATGAATATGACTTAGTTGATAATATTTGGGATGATGATACCGATAATACCAGTTTTATTAGAGTACATATTAATAGTATTCGTAAAAAATTAAATAAACCTAATATTATTAAAAATAAAAGAGGGAGTGGTTATTATGTCTAAGAAATGGAATAGTATTTCTTTAAAGAATAAGCTCTTAATAATTACCTTGTTAACTATTCTATTTATTAGTATTATCTTTTTATCATTAATATTTAAAATTGCTGATTCGCAGGCTTTTATACCAATGAAACATATGTTTTTTGAAGACCAACAAATTACTTTTCAAAAACCTCATAATGAATTAGCGGGTTTATTCGAACAAAGAAGACAAAATTTTATTGTCCAGAGTATTATCTTAATTATTCTGATTGTTATTATTGGTTGTTGTTCACTATATTTATTACTAACAAGAACAATTAAACCCTTACAATTACTAGCTAAAGACATTACTAATATCAATGAAAATAATCTCGATATGATCATCGTTAATAATGCTAATTGTTTAGAAGTTAAAGAAATTAATAACGCTTTTAATACCCTTTTAACAAGACTAGCTCGCGTTTTTGAATCGCAAAAATTATTTTCAGCTAATTTAGCTCATGAATTAAAAACACCCTTAAGTATTATTAAAACCAATCATCAAGTATTCAATCTTCAAGAAAAAAGAAGCAAAAAAGAATATCAAGAATTACTAAGCATTATTAATATTCAAAATGAACGTCTTATTGAAATAGTCGATACTTTATTAAAGATGAATGATAACCAAAGTATCATTATTAAGACTTTCTCTTTAAATAAAATGGTTAAAGAAATTAAAGATGATCTGCTCCTTTTATTACAAAAAGAGCAACTTGAATTAATCATTGAAGGTGATTATGAACTTAATACTGATGATAAATTATTTAAAAGAGCTCTTTTTAATATTATTGATAATGCTATCAAATATCATGGTCAAAGTAAGAGGATTGAAGTTATCATTAATAATGATAATATTAAAGTAATTGATTATGGTATCGGTATCCCTGAAGATGATCAAGATAAAATTTTTGAGCCTTTCTATCGGGTTGATAATTCTCGTTCTCGTCATAGTGGAGGTAGCGGTTTAGGGTTATCCTTAAGCAAACAAATTCTTAAACTGCTTGATTATGAGATAAGTATTGTTAGTAGAGAAGATGGCACTACTTTAATAATCCATTACTAAAAAAAGACTACGAAGTTAAATTCGTAAGTCTTTTTATTATTAATCTATTTTAAATAAATCAAGAATTTGTTCCTTAGATAAAGTACTAATACTACCTTGAGAATTTTCAATAAACATCTCAGCTATATCTTTTTTTGATGCTTGTAACTTAATAATCTTCTCTTCAATACTATTCTTCATAATTAATTTATAAACAAAGACATCATTTTCTTGACCAATTCGATAAGTACGATCAGTAGCTTGATTCTCAGCCGCGAGATTCCACCAGGGATCAAAATGAATAACCGCATTGGCCGCTGTTAAATTTAAACCTGTTCCCCCGGCTTTTAATGATATCAATAACAGATCAGCTTGACCAGCTTGAAAATTATCAACAATTTCTTTACGATTCTTCTTATTAACACTTCCTGTTATCTTATAATAATTAATTTTATCTTTAATTAATTCCTTTTCAATTAAAGATAAAACACTCGTATAAGATGAGAATAATAATACTTTTTGTTTTCTTTCCTTTAAAGTATTAATAATCTCCATACACCCAGCTAATTTAGATGAAACAGTATGAACATTATCATATAATAAACGACTATCACAACAGATTTGACGAAGTTCATTTAATATTTTTAAAATCATTATTTTATTAGGACTAGCCATTCCTAAAAGTTGTTTAACTTCTTGATTAGCTTCAATTAATTTAGCTTGATATAACATTTCTTCTTCTTTATTAAAATTAAACTTTAAAACTTTTTCAATTTTATCTGGTAATTCATTTAATACTTCTTTTTTAGTTCTTCTTAAAATAAATGGTTCAACTAATAGTTTTAATATGTTTTGGGCTTTTAAATCATGATCTTTAATAATGGGTTGTTCATAATTACTTTTAAAATGACCATAAGAATATAAGTAAGCCGGCATTAAGAAATCAAATAACGACCATAATTCGGCTAAACTATTTTCAATCGGTGTCCCTGATAAGGCTAGATGATGGTCGCCTTTTAAATTCTTAACTACTTTAGCTGATAGGGTCTTAGGATTCTTAATATATTGAGCTTCATCAAGAATGATATAAGAAAAATCATATTCATTATAATGCTTAATATCCTTACGTAAATAATCATAAGTAGTAATAATTAAATCATAATTACTTATTTGTTTAATTAAATCTTTTCTTTCATTAGCTCCCCCATAAATACATAATGATTTTAAAGATGAATTGAATTTTTCAAGTTCACTATCCCAATTCAATAATAATGAAGCTGGACAGACGACGATACATGGCTTATTATTTAATTCCACGCTTTCTAATAAAGCAATAACTTGTAAAGTCTTACCAAGTCCCATATCATCAGCTAAAATACCCCCAAAACCATATTGTTTTAATAACATCATCCATTTAACCCCATATTTTTGATAACTATGTAGAATATCATCAAAACGCTCATTAATAATTAAATCTTCTAATTTAACACTCTGAAAATGGTTAATAAAATCTTTAAAACTATTCTCAATATTAAAATCAAGCTTATTATCTTTTAATAATTTATTATTCAAGTAAAAAGAACGATGTAAAGGAATCTGAATATTATCATTAATCAATTCCTCATCTTTAATACTAAAATCATTTAATAATTCATCTAATTCTGTTAATTCGCTATTATCTAAATTAAGAATCTCACCATTCTTCAGCTTATAAAATTTCTTCTTACGTTTATATGCTTTCATAACAGCTTGTAATTCCTCTTTAGCAATACTCAAACTATCAATATCTATTTCTAGTAAATTATTATTAGTTCGCACCCCAATACTTAAATCTAAAGGACGTGATTTATGTAATCTTTTAATCGTATCACTGACAAAGATATGAGTATGCTTAGTCAACATTGGTAAAACATTCTCTAAAAAAGTATAAGTATGATCATCTTTAGTATCAAAATAAGCTTTTCCTTCATCAATATCAATGCGATTAGCACTCTCTTTAAGAACATGATAAACATTACTAACTTTTAATGATAATTTAAGATGATTATCAGCAGTTAAAATATTAATCCGTTCATTATTATTCATAATAGCTTCTAAAGTTAAAACCAGACTATCCCCTTCAATATCACCATACATATTAATCTGATGTTCTTGTTGATAAGTATCATCTTCTAAATCAAGAACATCCACAACATCAATACTATCCTCTGTTTTAAGATACTTCAATAAATGTAAAGCATTTTCTTTTGTTAAAATTAATTTATTATTAATAATACTAAAAATAGCATTCACGATATTTTCATCAATTTGAGCCCCTCTAATAATCGTAGCATCATCATGATTAACTTTAAAAAGATAATTATCCGAACACGTTATATAAATACCACTAGTCATTTCATCAAAGACTATTGCTAAATGATAATAATTATCATCATTAATAAACTTTACTTTAAAGGGAATGTCTTGATTAGAAAGTTGATAATTAAAAGCCTTCTTAGGAGCATCTACTAAAAACTCAAAAACCATATTAAGATTACGATGATTTATACTAAAAAAACGATCTTTATTATCAATCTCTTCTAAACGATTAGAAACCAATAATCTTTCCATAAAAGAAATACTCTTTTGCGAAAATTTATCAAAAACATTTAAAGAATGAACAAAGTTTAATTTCTTACCATAACTAACCTTATCATGATGATTTACTTGATTAATAAAAGTTCTAATATTTTTAATAATATAACTAGTTTTATTAGTTCCAACCTTAATAGTTAGATTAGCAACCCCATCATATAAATTCTTATTACTAAAAACAAAAAATAAATGATATTTTTCATAATCTAACATTTCATTAATATTCTTATGATAACCTACTCTTAATTTATCAATAACCTTATTAGCTTTAGTAAGATTAATTTCCATCTCTTTAATTTTTCTAACATATTCGGCTCTTTTAACAAAAAAAGCTTCATCGCGATAAAAAGGTACTTTATTAACATTTAAATCATTAACTAATAATAATAATGCCCCGACATGCCCACATATTGATGATGCCCGATAATAATGACAACTACATTTAGTTGATACAATATGTTGTTCAGCATCTAATACAATCTTCGTTCTAGTTTCATAATAATCATAACTAGTACTCTCAATAACATAGCCTTCTTTTTTTGTATAAATATTTAATGATATATAACGTTCATAATCATCAAAGTGATCATACGCCCACTGCAAATTAATTTTATTATTATAATCGATATCATAAGCACCTTCATATAAAGCTTTAATAGCTTCTTCACTAAAAAACACATCAACACCCCTTTATTCTTCATAAATTATTTAATATTATCCTTAGAAAATTTGTCTACTTTTATATTATCGCTTTTATTCAAAATATAATCAATCTTTTAGATAAATATTTATAAATATGATATAATCTTTGGAGTAAAAAGGAGAATAAGTTATGGAAAATTATAATTTAATGAAAAACGCAAAAATCACCACCCTGTTATGGAAATTTTCTTTACCAGCCATCGTGGGAATGTTTGTGAATGCTTTATATAATATTATCGATCGAATCTTTATTGGTAATGCTTATGATTTAGGAACCAATGGTCTAGCCGGGATGACTGTTGTCTTTCCCATCATGATGATTATCATGGCCGTTTCTTTAACCTGCGGGGTTGGCGGAGCTACCCTTTTTTCAATATCAATGGGTGAAAAAAAATATAAAAAAGCTAAAGCTATCATTGGTAATGCCTTTGCTTTAGCCATCATCTTAACTTTTATCATCGGTATTACCTTTTTTATTTTTATGGACCCTATATTATTGAATTTTGGAGCTAGTCCGACGGTTTTGCCTTATGCTAAAAGTTATCTAGAAATCATTCTTTTAGGATCTATCTTTCAAGGCTTTAATATGACTGGTAACAATTTAATCAGAGCTAATGGTTCTCCCAAAACATCAATGCTTTCAATAATACTAGGCGTAGTTATCAATACGATATTAGCTCCTATTTTTATTTATGGCTTTAAATTAGGGATGGCTGGAGCTGGTCTAGCCACCATTATTGGCATGTTTAGTTCAACGCTATGGATTTATTATTACTTCAATAAATCACAACATAAATTTAGTCTCAAATCACTTATAATAAAAAAAGACTTATCCATTAGTATTTTACTAACTGGTTTACCAGCTTTCTTTATTCAATTTGCTGGTAGTGCTTTTAATATCGTTTTAAATGCTAATTTAATCAAATATGGTGGTGATATTGCTGTCTCTAGTATGGGTTTAGTAAATAGTGTCCAAACGCTCATCGCTTTACCAATCATTGGGATGAACCAAGGTTCTTTACCAATTATTGGGTTTAATTATGGTGCTAAAGACTATCATCGCGTTATTGAAACAATCAAAATAACGGCTATTATCGCCACTATTATTGCCCTAGCTGGCTTTATCTTAACCCATACCCTAAACGAACAAATAATTATGGTTTTTAATAAAGATCAAGAATTAGTAAAGATGGGCTCATCCTTCCTCTTTGTCTGGTTTCTAGCCTTCCCTATTGTTGGACTAGGAATGGTCGGTGGTAATTATTTTCAAGCAATCGGAAAAGTAGGACCGGCCATCTTCTTATCATTAACCAGACAAGTTATTATTTTAATACCTTTAATCCTAATCTTACCCCATTTCTTTGGTTTAAATGGCATTGTTTATGCTCAACCAATTGCTGATGTCATTTCAACGATTATTGGAATCTGTTTTTTAATAACATCACTCAAAAGATTATCATTACCATCTCAAGAAAATTAACTATTTTTAACTTTTATATGTACTCTAATTTTTTTAAATAATAATTCGTGTTATAATATAGTTGTAAAAAAATAGGAGGTAAAATTATGAATTTATTTAAATGTTCAGTATGTAACTACATGGAAGAGGCTGAAAGTATCGAACACAACTGTTTAAAGTGTGGAGCTGCTCCAAGTGCTTTTAAGATGTTATCAGAGGAAGAAGCAACTAAAGTATATGATTCAGAAAGAAGTAATGATTTACTAATGCAATTAGATACTTTAAGCATGGAAATGGTTGATATTGCTTTAGAAGGTATTGATATTAACTTAGATCCTGCTTGTGAAAAACTATTTACTTATGCGAATGAAAAAGCATGGGAAATTAAACAGTTAGTTAAAGCTGAAATTGAAAACCACATTAATAAAGGTAAATGGTAAAAAAATATTTTATAACTAATATTTAATAAAAAAAGTGATTAATTTCACTTTTTTTATTATTAATAATCAATTACTAAATAATAATATTGTAATAATGATGTCATTATGGTAGCATGGTTTAAATAAAAAAAAGGAGATATAAATATTATGGATTTTTTAGAAAATAATGTTAAAGTTGCCGTCGTACAAGCTGCACCAGTTTTATTTAATTTAGAAAAAACCATCACTAAACTAAGAACCTTAGCCCAAGAAGCAGCTGCTCAGCAAGCTAAAATAGTTGTTTTTCCTGAATCGTTTATTCCTTGTTATCCTCGTGGGTTATCATTTGGTTTTATCGTCGGTTCACGAAGTGAAGAGGGTCGTCAAGATTGGTTACGTTATAATCAAAATAGTCTTGATATCCATTCCAAAGAAGCACAATCATTAGCTGACTTAGCCTTAGAACTTAATATCTATTTATCAGTCGGTGTTACTGAAAAAGAGGCATTGACCGGAACCTTGTACTGTACTAATTTAGTTTATTCACCTCAAGGTCAACTAGTATCACATCATCGCAAACTAAAACCAACCGGCAGTGAAAGATGTATTTGGGGCGAAGGTGATGAAACTTATTTAGATGTTGTTGCTAGTGAATATGGTCGAATTGGTGCTTTGATTTGTTGGGAAAATTATATGCCTTTAGCTCGTGCTAAACTATATCAAGAAGGCGTTAGTATCTATTTAGCACCAACTGCTGATTCTCGTGATATGTGGCAAAATACCATTAAACATATCGGTATGGAAGGACGTTGTTTTGTCTTAAGTTGCAATCAATTCATCAATAAAGATATGTATCCCAACGATTTAAAAACTTATGCTGAACTTGATAATTGTCCAGAGATTATGGCTCGTGGTGGTTCAGCTATTATCGATCCTTATGGTAACTATCTAGCTGGACCATTATTTGATAAAGAAGGGATTATTTATGCTGATTTAGATTTACAACAAGTCATTGCTGCCCGTTTTGATTTTGATCCCTTCGGTCATTATTCACGACCTGATGTTTTAGCATTAGTTGAGGATAATAATGAATAAGCATATTAATAAAGCAAAAAGATTATTCTGGTTAAAGAATAATCTTTTTATTTCATTACTAATTTTTTAAATGCTTCATAATAAATAGCATAAGCATTATTTAAATCATCAATACTCATTCGTTCATCTTTTTCGTGGGACGTTCTTTTATTAAAACTAGGTCCAAAAGCCACCATATTCTTAAAAGCTCGTGCATAGGTAGCTCCTCCACTTACTTGAGGCATAGTCTTATCATCTTTCATTACTGCTTGATAAGCTAAAAGTAACTTTCTAACTAACTCACTATTCTTATCAACATGTAAAGCATCTAAATAATCAATCGCTTCTATTTTTAATTGATACTTAAAAGCATACTTAACAAGTTGATCTTCAATTTCTTCTTTAGATATACTCAGTGGTATACGCATATCAATTTCAATTACTTGTAATTCTTTGGTAAAATCTGCTAGACCAATATTAAACATCATCTTCCCCGAAAGTTCATCTTCATAATTATCAAATAAATTACGGCCATGAAAGTCCATCCCTTCATTAACAATAAAATCTAAGATATTTGCATGATAGCCAGCTTGTTTAAGGGCATATGCTAAATAAGTAATGGCATTAATTCCTTCATCAGCATTCATAACATGAGCTGGTATACCATTAAAAACAAGCTCATTTCCCTTTATTTCATAAGGTAATTTTAATTGGTCTAAAACTCTCTCTACTTTAATATCATAAGCAATACGAGCTTGCGCTGGAACACTATTGATACTTTGACCACCTTGGAAAATAAAATCAATTAGTTGCTGAGAACTTACTCTTATTTGATATAAACGCTTTTCAATATTTACTAAAGGAAAAATACCATCCGGACTAAAACCCATACTAGGAATTTCTTCATGATCCTGATAAGCTTTCATACAACGCCACATCGTTTCTTCATCAGTTCCCAAAATAAAACGGACTCTTTTATTTAAAGAATAACCTTGGTCGATCAATTCTTTTAAAGCCATCATACATAAAACTAATGGTCCTTTATCATCTTCAAGACCTCTTCCTATTAAATAATCATCCTTCTTAACAAGTTCATAAGGATGAGATGTCCATAACTCACTATTACCCGCACTAACAATATCAACATGGCCTAAAACCCCAAATAAATCACCAGTAGCTCCGATTTGAGCATAACCATAATAACCTTGTGGATCTTGATAAGTCTCATAACCTAAAGCTGAAGCGATATTTAATACCTCTTCTAAAGCTAAAGCAATATTACTACCAAAAGGTTGTTTTGGTTGAGCCGTATCAATTACACTCGGTATTTTAATTAAAGGACCTAATAATTTGATAAATTCATCAATATTTAACATCTTTAATTTACCCTTCTAAATCAATCTCAATACTAATAGGACAATGATCACTACCCATAATATCAGGATAGATGCTCGCTTCATTAAGTTTATCTTTAAGATTATCACTTAAACAGAAATAATCAATTCTCCAGCCAATATTACGTTCACGAGCTTTATTCATATATGACCACCATGAATAAGCAGCTTGTTGTTGGGGATATAAATAACGATAACTATCAATAAAACCAGATGCTAGTAACTTAGAAAATTTAGTTCGTTCCTCGATAGTAAAACCAGCATTTCTTTCATTTTGTTTAGGATTTGCTAGATCGATAGCTTGATGAGCAACATTTAAATCACCACATACAATAACTGGTTTATGTTGCTTTAATTCATTTAAATAACGATTAAAATCATCTTCCCAAATCATTCGATAAGCTAATCTGGTTAACCCTCTTTGCGAATTAGGAACATAAACATTAACTAAATAAAAATCATGATATTCTAATACTAACACCCGTCCCTCTTGGGGATGAGTATCACTACATAATGCTACATGGCAATTAAGCGGTTTTTGTTTAGTTAAAACCAATGTTCCTGAGTAGCCTTTTTTCTCAGCACTATTCCAATATTGATAATAATCATTCATCATTAAGTCAACTTGTTCTTCACTAGCCTTGGTTTCTTGAACACAAATAATATCAGCTTGTAAACTAAGTACACTATCAATAAAACCTTTATTAAGACATGCTCTGATCCCATTAACATTCCAAGATACTAATTTCATAATTCCACCTCAAAAAGTATTATATCATAAACTTGTCTTTTATTCTTAGTTTTGATATTATTAGATAATATTAAGAAAATAAAGGCGGAATAAACAATGGAAAAAAAACATCGTATTAAAATATTTAGAATAATTTTGGCCTTACTAATAAGTGGTGTCTTTATTTATTTTAGCTATCCTAAAGAATATAAAGAATTTACAAAATTATCACACTTTCCTAAAATAGTAAATTTTGATAATCTCTATGCAACAAATGCTTTTCTTGAAGATCGTAACATTGCCTATAAAATAGGTGTTGAAATTAACCAACAACAAGGAACAAGCCTCTATTCAGGAAAATATAAAGCCTCAATTAAAGGGGCTGATAATTACCGTACGGTCGCTCCCTTAAAAGCATCAATCTATATTGGTAAGAATATTGAAAAAACCGATGAACTTAAAAATCTGAAAAAGATTGGAACGATGGGTGGTCAATATCATGAAGCCGATACTTTAGAATTCAATGTTAGTAAGGGACAATTTATCTATGTTCTTCCTGAAAAACAAGAAAAGAATCAAGCAACCGGTTATATCTATTTAGAATTACAATAAAACTCAAATACGAGTTTTTTTATTTACCCAAACAAAAGAAGCTAATTGCTTAGCTTCATTATCTAAATAGATAACCCTACTTATATTTGTTTTAAGATTTAAAAAATTAAAAGTTTTTAATAAGTTCTTGAGTAAAAACATTACTAATATCTTTAAACAAATAAATAATAGTCATAAAATAAGACTTTCTTCTTTTTTATACCATAATATTAACTATAAATATTATTTATTATAACTGATATAAAAAAAACAGAACATCAATTATAATTGATTATTCCGTTTCTATTTATCAGTTTTTTGTTTAAAATCACTCATAAATGATAGTTAAATATCAAAAAAGACCGTAATATTCTCTATGGTGCCGTATGCAAGAATTGAACTTGCGTTAAAGCCTTACCATGGCCTCGTAATACCATTATACTAATACGGCATTATATAAAAAAAGCAATAAATTTAATAAATGGCAGGGGCAGCAGGAGTTGAACCCACATCAGCGGTTTTGGAGACCGTTATTCTACCATTGAACTATGCCCCTCAATTCAATTTATCGACTTAAATATTATACTAAGAATAAAATAAATATGCAAGAAAATACTTAATATTTAATTGTTTAAACAAGAATTAAACACACAAAATTACACACTAGTATAAATAGATAATAACTTTTTCTTAATTCATTCTTACCTCTTGCTTTGTCACTTAATTACTCTTTATAATGGTAATAGAATTATAAAAATAATAGATTTATTTAAATAATTTATACCTAAAAAATCTATTGGGAAAGGGGAATTTAAATTGACTAAAGTATTTATAAAAGAAGAGATATGCAAGGGATGCTCATTATGTGTTTCTGTTTGTCCCAAGAAAATCCTAGAACTTTCTACAACAAAAATTAATGCTAAAGGGTATGCCCCCGTTGAATGCATTAATCAGGATGAATGCATCGCTTGTACCATGTGTGCAACAATATGCCCTGATATGGTAATTACAATTAAGGACAACAAATGATAGGAGAATTAAAAAATGGGTAAAAAATTAATGAAAGGTAATGTGGCTATTGCTGAAGCAGCTATCCATGCTGGTTGTAAATGTTTCTTCGGATATCCCATTACCCCGCAAAATGAATTAATCGAACATATGTCAAAAAGACTTTTAAAATTAGAAGATGGTGTTTTTGTTCAATCAGAAAGCGAAGTTGCTGCCATCAATATGGTTTTTGGAGCTGCTGGAGCAGGAGCACGGGTTATGACTAGTTCATCTGGTCCAGGTTTAAGTTTAAAACAAGAAGGAATTTCTTTTCTAGCTGGAGCTGAATTACCAGCCGTTATTGTCAATATCATGCGTGGTGGTCCTGGTTTAGGAGGAATACAGCCAGCTCAAAGTGATTATTTTCAAGCTACTAAAGGTGGTGGACATGGTGATTACTATACCCTTGTCTATGCTCCCGCTAATATTCAAGAAGCGGTTAATTTAGTACAATTAGCCTTTGATAAAGCGGATGAATATCGTAATCCTGTCATGATTTTAGCAGATGGTGTTATTGGTCAAATGATGGAACCAGCTGAAGTACCTGATAATGATAATAGTGCTAAATATCAAAAAGATTGGATTGTTACTGGTACTCCTAAATCACATAATATCATTCGTTCTTTATATTTAGATCCTAATGAACTAAGTTTACATAATAAACATCTGCAAAAGAAATATCAGATGATTACGGATAATGAAGTACAATACGAAACGGCCCAAATGGAAGATGCTGATATAATGGTGGTTGCTTATGGAACAACTTCTCGGATCGTTCGTTCGGCTATTAAAGAAGCTCGTGAAAAAGGAATAAAAGTTGGTTTATTTAGACCAATTACTTTATGGCCTTTCCCTAATAACGAATTAAAAGAAGCTGCTAAAAATACTAAGGCTGTTCTAGTAGCTGAAATGTCAGCTGGACAGATGATCTATGATGTTAAATTAGCATTAGAAGGTAGTAAACCAGTAAGCTTTGTGGGTGAAACTGGTGGTATTATTCCAACAACAACCCAAATATTAAATAAAATTATGCAGATAAGTGAGGTGGACTAAAATGCCCAATTTTGAAAAAACAAAAATGATTACTGATGTTCAGATGCATTACTGCCCTGGTTGTACTCATGGCATTATTCATCGCTTAGTAGCTGAAGTACTAGAAGAACTAAATATTAATGATAATGCTATTTTAGTAGCACCAGTTGGTTGTAGTGTTATTGCTTATAATTATTTTGCTTGTGATGGGATTGAATCAGCTCATGGACGCGCTCCAGCTGTAGCTACTGGTGTTAAACGAGTTCATCCTGATAAAGTTGTCTTTACTTATCAAGG
>JAITPW010000009.1 GCA_031289255.1 Bacilli bacterium | reverse complement strand
TAGCTTCTTTTTGTTCTAAAGATAATCCTTTACCCTTAGCCCCTAAATAAGTCTGATATAATTTTGGTTTATTAAGATATTCTAATATCTTAGTTTCACTACTCTTAATAATGGGTGCTAATTTAGTAGCTGTTAGTTTTTTATCAACAATATAAGCTGGTTTATCATTTAGTTCATCATAACGAGCTTTATCTAAATAAGCAATAATCGTGTAAGTATAACTATCTTTAGCAATTATTTCACCATTACGATCAAAGATCGTCCCACGATTAGCATTAACCTTAATTGTTTGCAGACCTCTTTGTTTAGCCCAAGCTCTAATATTCTTCCCACTAACTAAATGATTACCGCTTATCGAAATATATAGAATATTAATGAACAATATTAAAAACAGGAGTAAAAATACTCCTTGTAGATTTCTAATCGCTTGTTTACTTGACATTTTTTATTGACCCTTCATAATTCTCTAAGCCATTACTTTTCGCAATTGAACTTAAACGATCAAATGAACTTAATTCATCTATTTTTAAGAGTTTAGTTTGATTATTTTGTTTTAAAACTTCATTATCATAAATCATACTTTGTAGTTGGTGATCTAAATCAACATTAACATTCTTTAATAAAGTCGCTGAACATAAATAAAAGATAAAGACAACGATAAAACACGCCTTTAATTTAAAGGTCAGCATCGACTTTTTAAGACCTCTTTTCTTTACTTTATTCATTTTCATCACCTCTTATTATTCTTTTGATACCACGCAGCTTACTTGAGTGAGCTCGATTATTATGCAATAATTCCTTTTCATTAGGTAATATTACTTTCTTATTTATTAATTGATATTCAATATTTTCTAAACCTCTTACATCAACTAATTCTTTAGGTAATTGTGAAGTGGTATATTCTTTAAAGATATTCTTAACCAAACGATCCTCTAGCGAGTGAAAAGAAATCACCACGATCCGACCATTAACATTTAATAATCTTAACGCTTGATGTAATGATTGTTCAATCACGACTAGTTCTTGATTAACTTCCATTCTTATCGCCTGAAAAGTTAATTTAGCTGGATGTCCTTTTTTCTTTAATACTTTTTGTGGTAAAGACTGCTTGATAATATCAACTAATTCATAAGTAGTCTTAATAGCCTGTTTATTACGAGCTTTAATAATACCCTTCACAATTAAGGAAGCATGTCCTTCTTCACCATATTTTCTTAAAATATACAATAAATCTTTTTTACAATATTCATTGACAACCTCATAAGCACTTAAAGTTTGTTCTTGATTCATCCGCATATCTAAAAGTGCATCATGATTATAACTAAAACCACGTTCGGCAATATCTAATTGCATCGAACTAACTCCAAGATCATAAATAATACCATCAACTCTATTAATTCCTAATTCAGCTAATTTATTTTCAACATTACTAAAATTACTATGAATAGCTCTAAAATTAGGATAATCTTTAAATCTTTCTTTAGCATTATTAATAGCAAGCATATCTTGGTCAAAAGCAATTAAACTTCCTTTATTACCAAGCTTATCTAAAATAGCCTGTGAATGTCCCCCAGCTCCTAAAGTCATATCAAGATATAAGCCATCTTCCTTAATGTTTAATAGCTCAATACTCTTATCTAATAAGACTGATATATGAAATAATTCATTAGATTTCAAAATCAACTAACTCCTCAGCTATATCTTCAAAAGATTCATCTATTTTTTCATTATAAGCTAACCATGTTTCTTCATCCCATATTTCTAAATATTCGCCAACACCAACAATAATACATTTCTTAACTAAGTTTGCTAATTGACAAAGATGATTAGGCAAATTAATTCTTCCTAATTTATCAAAATCTAAATCACAAGCACTACTCAATATCATTCTGGCATAAGCTCGAGCTTGTTTTTTAGTATTAGGTAAAGATGCTAACTTATTTTCAATAGTTTGCCATTTACTAAGTGGATAAACACATAGACAACCATCTAAGCCACGGGCCACAATAATTTTATTATCAAGTTGATCACGATATTTAGCCGGCACAATTAAACGACCTTTGGCATCAATATTATTTTTAAATTGACCAATGAACATAAAATCACCCACTTTTTTCCACTAATTGACAACTATTACCACAATTTTAACACTAGCCCTTTTAAAATGCAATATTATTTCATAATTTAGTGATAATAATTTGCAATTAGTCATTACATTTAGAAATAAATTATAAAAAATAATTTATCATATAGAATAAACTAATCATTTAGCTTATAATAAGAAAAAATAAATAAGCGAGGAAATAACATGAGAAAAATTTTAATAACCGGTAGTTTAGGTCAAATCGGATCTGAATTAACCCATAAATTACGAGAAGTATATGGTCAAGAAAATGTTATCGCGAGTGCCCGTCGCCAACCCGAAGATAATCCGGTTGTTACTGAAGGTATCTTTGAAATAGTCGATGTAATGGATTATGAAAACTTCTTAGCTATTGCTAAGAAGCATCAAGTTAATACCATTATTCATTTAGCTGCTTTACTATCAGCTAAAGCCGAAGAAGAACCCGCTCAAGCTTGGCATTTAAATATGCAAAGTCTTATCAATGCTTTAGAAGTAGCTAAAGAAGTAAAGGCTTTATTCTTTACTTGCAGTTCAATTGGAGCTTTTGGACCATCTTCACCTAAAGATAATACTCCACAAGATACTATTCAAAGACCAACAACAATGTATGGCATAACTAAACTAGCTGGTGAACTACTTTGTGATTACTACTTCAACAAATACGGCGTAGATACTAGAAGTGTTCGCTTCCCTGGTTTAATCTCTTATCAAACATTACCAGGTGGTGGTACTACTGATTATGCGGTCCACATTTATTATGATGCCATCAAACAAAAAGCATACACTTCATTCATTAATAAAGGTACTACTATGGATATGATGTACATGCCTGATGCACTTAATGCGATTATTCAATTAATCGAAGCTGATCCTAACCAATTAATTCATCGCAATGCTTTCAATGTCTCAGCGATGGCTTTTGATCCAGAAGAAATAGCGGTCTCAATAAAAAAATATATCCCTGAATTTAAAATTTCCTATGATGTTGATCCTATTAGACAAGGCATTGCTGATTCTTGGCCCAACGCTATGGACATCAGTGCTGCTCAACAAGAATGGGGTTTTAAAACAGAGTACGACTTAGATAAAATGACTCAAGATATGTTAAAGCAATTAAGCCAAAAATAAAAGACCAGTAAATTAATACTAGTCCATAACTATTTAAAAACGACGATTATCAATAATAATCGTCGTTATCTTTTATTATTCAGCAACTTCAACACTGATTACTTCTTCACCTTTATAAGTTCCACAAGCTTTGCAGACACGGTGAGCAAGTTTCATTTCACCACAATTACTACATTGGGTAACACCAGGCATTCCTAATTTGAAATGAGCTCTTCTGGTTCTTTTTACTTTTTTAGATGTTCTTCTAAAAGGTACAGCCATTATTATTCCTCCTCATCCTTGATAACTAAGTCTTTTAATTTAGCAAATCTTGGATCAATCGTATCACTTTTAAGATCGTTATACTCATCTTCTAAAAGTAATCGCCAAGCTTTACCCTCTTTTTTTAGACATTCTTGCTTTACATAATAAGCAGGTGCTTCAACTATTAAATTCTGCCAAGTCAATTCATATAAATCAATAAAATCTTTTTGATAATTGATAACATCCTGATAAGAATCATCCAGGACATCCTTAATATTAAAATTAAAAGGATAATCAACAATATCATCAGTATTAGCACATCTAATTCTCAAATGACCTTTAAAATTTAAATCTACTTCTACTAAATCATTATCTATTGACAAAGTTCCCTTAACCTTAATCGGTTCAACACTATCAATATGTCTAATATTCTTAAACATCTTTCTATCAAAAGTAATTACTTCATTAACTTGGTAAAAATGGTCTTTTAAACCCTGTAACCAACTAATTTTCCATCTCATGATTACACCTCTTACTAATAACTACATTATTATAGCAAACCATAACCTAAAATGCAAATAAAATATCAGATAAATTCCCTGTCTAAGCTATTATCAAAACAAAAACTAGTTATTAAGCTAGTTTTTATTTATGATTACTTTTTTTTGATAATAAAGACTACTTCCTAAAACAATAACACTTAATAAAATTCCTAAATAACTTAAATTTTCATTACCACCTGGTGGTATTTTTTTGTTATCTTTATTATCCTTGCCAGTCTTAATTTCTTTATTATCATCTTTTTCTTCTTTTTCAAAGATGACTTTAATACTATGTTTATTAGTAACATTTAAAATTTCATAATAATCACCGGTGATCGTACTGATATCAATCTCCTTACCATCAATAATTATTTTCTTTAGCTTATAACCTTTATGACCTTTAAAGTGAATTCTGATATTATCACCATTTATAA
>JAITPW010000045.1 GCA_031289255.1 Bacilli bacterium | reverse complement strand
GTATCCAACTATTAATTATGGTATTATTTAAACGTAGTTATTTGTCATATATGCATGGAAATATGGTCCATGTGTTTCTACCCGCACACCTTAAATAAGCGGACTATGACAAAAGTTATACTTTAAATATTAATGTATAATTTTTGTCGTACTTCAAGAAGGAGATCGACATGAAAATATTAGATTATAAGATAAAGGTTATGAAAAGTTAATAGTTCTAGTAGTGTGTTTTCACACTACTTTTTTAATATTAAAATAATGAAATTAAAGGAGAATTATAATGAATCAAAGACTTTATGTTGAAAAAAAATCATTGTTTCAAACCACAGCTAATAGTATCTTAAAAGAATTAAATGATAATCTTAAATTAGATAATCTAACATCCTTAAGAATGATTCAAGTATATGATGTTATTAATGTTAAACCAGAGATACTTACTAAAGCCAAGAAGACCCTTTTTATGGAGATTGCGACTGATAAGATTATGGATAATTTCTATTATGGAAATTATAATTATTTTTGTATTGAAGCTCTTCCAGGTCAATTTGATCAACGAGCTTCTTCAGCACGAAGTGGCTTAATGTTATTAGGAGCTACTAGTAATGTTGAAGTAAAAAGTAGCATTATCTATATTATCAATGATGATATTAATTATAAAGACAAAAGACGCATTATTGATTACTTAATTAATCCCTTAGAAAATCAATTAAAAGATTTATCTTTACCAATTGATAGAGGAATTGATATTAAAATAAAAGATATTGAAAAAGTAACTGATTTTATTACTTTAAATAAAGAGGAATTATTAAAAGTATTAGAAGACAATAATCTAGCAATGAATATTGATGATTTAGAATATATTAAAAATTATTTTCAATCAATTAAGAGAAATCCTACCATTACGGAATTATTAGTTCTTGATACTTATTGGTCAGATCACTGTCGTCATACTACTTTTGAAACTAAACTAGATGATATTATCATTGAAAATAAGCGTATTAAAGAAGAAATAGAAGAGGCCTTAAGTACTTATTATAAACTAAGACATCATACCAAACGGACTAATAAACCGATGTCATTAATGGATATGGCCAGTATTGAAGCTAAATATGAAAAAGCTTATGGGATGTTAGATGATATGGAAATAAGTGATGAAGTTAATGCTTGTAGTATTGAAGTAGATGTTGATGTTGATGGTGTTAATGAGAAATATTTAGTTATGTATAAGAATGAGACTCATAATCACCCTACGGAGATTGAACCTTTTGGCGGAGCTTCTACTTGTTTAGGAGGAGCTATTAGAGATCCTCTTAGTGGGAGAGCTTATGTATATCAAGCTATGCGTATTTCAGGAGCTGCTAATATTTTAGAAGATATTGAAAAGACCATTGCAGGTAAATTACCTCAAAAGAATATTACTCAAAAAGCCGCCGCTGGTTATAGTTCTTATGGTAATCAAATAGGACTAACAGGAGCCTTTATTAATGAAATATATCATGAAGGTTATCAAGCTAAACGAATGGAATTAGGAGCCGTGGTTGGTGCTGTTAAAAAAAGTGATATTATTAGATTAAAACCAGAGCCAGGCGATATCGTTCTCTTATTAGGAGCTCCGACAGGTCGTGATGGTATTGGGGGAGCAACTGGTTCATCCAAAGTTCAAAAAGCTAATACTTTACAAGAAGCAAAAAGTGAAGTTCAAAAAGGAAATGCCCCCGAAGAGAGAAAGTTACAACGTTTATTTAGAAATCCTCAAGTTACTAAATTAATTAAAAAAGCTAATGATTTTGGAGCTGGTGGAGTTAGTGTTGCGATTGGTGAATTAGCCGATGGTATTGATATTAATTTAGATGTTATTCCAACAAAGTATGCTGGTCTGAATGGAACTGATTTAGCTTTGTCAGAATCACAAGAAAGAATGGCTGTTGTTATTAAAGCTAGTGATTTTGATTTATTTAAGGAACTAGCATATCAAGAAAATCTTGAAGCAATTAAAGTTGCAACTATTACGCAAATAAAGAAATTAATTATGAGATGGGAAAATGAAGTAATTGTAGATTTAGATCGTGACTTTTTAGATACTAATGGTCTTCAACAACAGATTACGCCGATTATCAAAGAAAATAATGAAAAAAGTATCTTTACTAGTTCTCAACATCTTGTAAATAATTCATTTAAAGAAAGTCTTGAAGCGATGGTAACTAAATTGAATTATGCCCAAAAGAAATCATTACAAACAATCTTTGATAGTACCGTTGGGAAAACGACAGTTCTAGGAGCATATGGTGGTAAATATCAAGCTAGTATGGCCGAAGTAAGTGCTCAAAAAATTCCACTAATTAAAGGGCATACTAATACGGTAAGTCTTTTAGGATGTGGTGGTAACCCAGCTATTGGATGTTATGAACCATTCTATGTTGGTTCATATGCTATCATAGAAGCTGTCGCTCGTTTAGTTGCCACTGGTTGTGATTATCAAAAAATAAGATTATCTTTACAAGAATACTTTGAGAAAGTTACTAATAATCCCGCAGCTTTTGGTAAACCAGTAGCGGCCTTATTAGGAGCTTTACATACGATGCATCAATTACGATTACCAGCTTTAGGTGGTAAAGATAGTATGAGTGGTAATTATCATGATTTAAAAGTACCACCAACAGTAATGGCTTTTGGTCTTGCGATTGAAGATGTTAATAATATTATCAGTCCTGAATTTAAAGAAAGTAATCATTATGTATATGCTTTACTAACTAATAAGAATGAGAAAATCGATTATGATTTATTAAAAAACAATTTTAATTATATTAAAGAACTTAATAATAAAAAACTTATTAATAGTTGTATTTCGATAAAAGATGGCGGAATAGCTCATGCTTTAGCAGTTGCTTCTTATGGTAATAATATTGGAGTTGCTTTAAATGATATTGATTTAGATACGCTATTCTATCCTAGTTATGGAAGTTTTGTCTTTAGTACAAGCCAACCGATTAATAATGATAATTTAATATTATTAGGTCAGACCATAAATAATCAAATTACTTATCAAGATGAAATAATTGATATTAAAGAATTACTTACTATTTCAGAAAAAGTTCTAGCACCAATATTTAGTACTACCTTTACTCATCAGGATAATATCAATAATAATAAATTTGATTTTGAAATGTTAAAAAATATTGAAAAAAAAGAATCAATAAAAGTACAATATTCATTACCAAGAGTTGAAAACCCTCTTGTTTATATTCCAGTTTTTTATGGTACTAATTGTGAATATGATGTCCAAAAAGCATTTCAAGAAGCTGGAGCTATTACTAAAATGATTCCCTTTATTGATATTGATGAAGATGCTATTACAAAAAGTATTGATTTAATGGTAAAAACCTTAGATGAAGCTCATATTTTAGCATTAAGTGGTGGTTTTAGTGCTGGAGACGAACCTGATGGTAGTGGAAAGTATATTGTTAATATTCTTCTGAATGATAAAGTAAAAGCAGCTATTAATCGTTTTATAGCCCGAGAAGGGTTAATTATCGGTATTTGTAATGGATTTCAAGCGCTAATTAAATCAGGGTTATTACCTTATGGGAAAATAGGAGAATTAAATAAAAATATGCCTACTTTATTTTTAAATGAACGAGGTAAACATGTGGCTGATTTTGTGAAAACCAAGATTATTAATAATAATTCACCATGGCTTAGTAAATTAGAATGTAATAAACAATATACGCTAGCTATTTCTCATGGTGAAGGCAGATTTATTGCCTCTTCTGAAGTGTTGATCGATTTATTTAAGAATAATCAAGTAATTAGTCAATATGTAGATTTTGATAATGAACCTAATATGGATTATCGTTTTAATCCTAACGGGTCATGGGCATGTATTGAAGGGATTACCAGCCCAGATGGTCGTATTTTAGGTAAAATGGGTCATAGTGAGCGTTATGAAGAAGGTTGTTATCTTAATATTTGTGGTGATAAGAATTTGGATATCTTTGCTTCAGCAGTCGCTTATTTTAGAAAGGAAGAAAACTAAATGTATAATATTAATGGTTTAAATGAAGAATGTGGAGTTTTTGCGATTAGTAATAATCAAGATGCTTTACGATTAACATATTATGGTTTACATAGTTTACAACATCGTGGTCAAGAAGCAGCGGGAATCACTTTTACCCAAAGCGATTACTTTGAAACAATTAAAGGACGAGGTTTAGTTGCAGATGTCCTTACTGATGAAGTAATTAATGCTTATAAAACCCGCAATGCGATTGGTCATGTCCGTTATGCTACAGCAGGAGGACTAGGAATCAGTAATGTTCAACCATTTAGTTTTAAATTTTTTGATGAATGTTTAGCTTTAGCTCATAATGGTCATATTGGTAATGCTAAAGATCTAAAAAAGGAACTTGAAAATCATGGTAGTGTTTTTTCAAGTACTAGTGATAGTGAATTATTAATTCATTTATTAAGACATGAACAAGGTGCTTTTATTGATAGATTAAAAAATTCTTTAAATAAGTTAGATGGTTCATTTGCTTATGTTTTAATGCATGATAGTGGTTTATATGGTATTAGAGATCGTCATGGGATTAGACCCTTGTCGATTGCCCAATTAGATGATTATTCGTATGTAATCTCAAGTGAATCATGTGCTTATAGCGTAATTGGAGCTAAATTTGTAAGAGATGTCCTACCAGGTGAAATTGTTCGTATTAATGATGGTCAGATTGAATCTTATTTCTATCATGATGAATGTTCAGAAAATCTTTGTTTAATGGAATATGTTTATTTCTCAAGACCTGATTCAACAATTGATGGGACTAATGTTCATTATGCTCGTAAATTATGTGGTAAACTACTAGCAAGACAATTACCAGTTGAAGCTGATATCGTTATCGGTGTTCCTGATTCTAGTATCTCCGCTGCTATTGGTTATGCTGAAGAAGCAGGTATTCCTTATGAGATTGGCTTAATAAAAAATAAATATGTCGGACGAACTTTTATTCAACCTACTCCCGAATTAAGAGAAAAAGGAGTTCGTATGAAATTAAGTGCTAATGAAGCAATTGTTAAAGATAAACGCGTTATTATGATTGATGATTCTATTGTTAGAGGGACTACTTCTAAAAGAATAGTTCAATTATTAAAAGAAGCTGGTGCTAAAGAAGTTCATGTTCGAATTGCTTCACCAGCTATCAAATATCCTTGTTATTATGGAGTTGATATTTCAACCTATGATGAATTAATCAGCAGTTCTTTAAACGAACAAGAATTATGTCAATTTATTAAAGCTGATTCATTATCATTCTTAGAATTAACAAGCTTAAAAAAAGCTTTATTAGAAATTAAATATCAAGATCAATTAGAACATGAAAATCGTTATTGTAGCGCATGTTTTAATTGTCAATACATTACTAATTTATATGATGCTTTAGAACATCTAAATAAAAATAAACAGGAGTTGTAAGATGATGAAAGTGGCAATAATTATGGGGTCAAATAGTGATTATCCCATTATGAAAGAAACAGAAATAATATTAGAAAAGTTTAATATTAGTTATGATACTAAAGTTATGAGTGCTCATCGTACTCCTGAACTAGTTATTGAATTTTCGAAAGAGGCTCAAAATAATGGCTATGGGGTTATTATAGCGGCAGCTGGCGGAGCAGCTCATTTAGCTGGTGTCATTGCTTCTTCTACTATTTTACCAGTTATTGGGGTTCCCATTAAAGCTAAAACATTGGATGGCATTGATTCATTATTATCGACCGTTCAAATGCCTAGTGGAGTTCCAGTAGCATGTGTAGGTATTAATCAGGCCCTCAATGCTGGTTTACTTGCTATTCAGATGTTAGGAATAAGTAATTCCACAATTGCTAAAGAGTTAATGGCTTATAAATTAGCATTAATTGAAAAAGTAAAGAATATGAAATTAGAGAAATAAGGAGAGTTAAACATGAATCAAGCTAATGTAATCTATGAAGGTAAGGCTAAATATTTATTGAAGAGTGATAATGAAGACGAAGTAATTGTCTATTTTAAAGATGATGCGACAGCTTTTAATGGTGTAAAAAAAGATAATATTGCTAGTAAAGGAATTTTAAATAATAAAATAACAACTATTATCTTTAAATATTTAATTAAAAATGGTATTAAAACCCATTATCTTAAAACCTTAAATGATCGTGAACAATTATGTCAAAAAGTAACTATTATTCCTTTGGAATTTATTAATCGTAATATTGTAGCTGGGTCTATGGCTAAAAGATTAGGGGTTGAAGAAGGAACAAAACTAACTCGTCCTATCAAAGAAATATCTTATAAATGTGATGAGTTAAATGATCCTTTATTAAATGATGATCATGCTATCGGATTAGGGATAGTAAGTGAAGAAGATTTGATGTATTGTTATGAAGAGATGTTAAAGATTAATAATTTATTGATTAAATTGTTTGATAGTATTAATTTAATTTTAGTGGATTTTAAAATAGAATTTGGTTTTAATAAAGATAATGAAATATTACTATGCGATGAATTTAGTCCTGATAATTGTCGTTTATGGGAAAAAGATACGATGAAAAAGATGGATAAAGATGTTTTTAGAAGAGATTTAGGTAATATCATCGATACTTATACCATTATTTTAGAAAAGTTAGAAGGATTAGGAGAAATAGAAAATGTCTAAGAATGCTTATGCTGAATCAGGAGTTGATGTTGAAGCTGGTTATGAAAGTGTTGAATTAATTAAGAAACATATAAAAAAGACCAATAACTTAGGAGTAATGAATGGTATTGGAAGCTTTGGAGCTCTATTTGATTTAAGCCAATATAAGTATCAAAATCCGGTTTTAGTATCAGGAACAGATGGGGTCGGAACTAAAGTTGAACTTGCGAAAGAGATGAATTGTTTTGATACGATTGGTATTGATTTAGTAGCAATGTGTGTTAATGATATTGTTGCGATGCAAGCTAAACCTTTATTCTTCTTAGATTATATTGCTGTTGATCAAAATATACCAACTAGAATTGAAAGTATTGTTAAAGGTATCTGTACTGGTCTTCAAGAATGTGATTGTGCGCTTATCGGTGGTGAAACAGCAGAAATGCCTGGAGTTTATCAGGAAAATGGTTTTGATTTAGCCGGTTTTTGTGTGGGTGTTATTGAAAAAAATGAATTAGAAATAGGAATAAAAGTAAAACCTAATCAAGTGCTTATTGGTATACCGGCTAGTGGTATTCATGCTAATGGTTATAGTTTAGTAAGAAAGATTATTAAAGATCAAAGATTAGATTTAAATAACATTTATCCTGAATTAGATGATAATATGACCTTAGGAGAGGTCTTATTAAGACCAACGAGAATTTATGTTAATGATATCCTATCATTAAAAGATAAGGTTGATATTAAAGGGATAGCTCATATTACTGGTGGTGGTTTTTATGAAAATATTAAACGAACAACCGCACAGTATGGAGCCTTAATTGAAGAAAAATTATTAAAAGAACTTAGTATTTTTAATTTTTTAGAAAGAAAAGGTCATTTAAATAAAAAAGAAATGTATGGTTATTTTAATATGGGGATTGGAATGGTAGTCATTGTGGATAAAGAAGATATTAATAAAGTTATGGATACCATTAAAGATAGTTATGTAATTGGTAAAGTAACCGAGGATAGTGAGATTAAAGTATGGTAAGTAGACGGAATACGATTAAGAAAAGAGCATTAAGAATGGCAATTTTTGCGAGTGGAACAGGGACCAATTTTAAAAATATTGTTGATGCTAGTCTTGCTTTGAAAATAAATGCTCAAGTAATGGTCTTAGTATGTAATAAAAAATATGCTAAAGCACTTAACCTGGCTAAACATCACAATATTCCGACTATTATTATTGATTATGATAATATTAATAAAGAAGAACTAGAACATAATTTATTAAAAGAATTGGCAAAATATCATTTAGATTTAATTTGTTTAGCAGGCTTTATGCGTAAATTAAGTCCATTGTTTGTCAAGACTTATCATAATAAAATAATTAATGTCCATCCTTCGCTATTACCAAAATATCGTGGTTTAAAAGCAATGGAAAGAGCATATGAAGCTAAGGAAGAAAAAATGGGAGCGACCGTTCATTTTGTCGATGATGGTCTTGATACAGGATCCATTATTATCCAAGAAGCTTTTAAAGTAGGGAATAGAACTCTAGAAGAAGCTATTGCTAAGACCCATGAAATAGAATATCGTATCTATTTAGAAGCCATCAATATCATCGAAGGAGAAAATTAATGAATAAAAAAAATGCTTTAATAAGCCTAACCAATAAAGACAAACTAGAAGAGTTAGTAAGTAATCTGATTAAAAATGATTATCAAATAGTAGCAACAACTTCAACAGCACAAGCGATTAAAGATTTAGGATATGAATGTCAATTGGTTGAAGATATAGCCCATTTTCCGGAAATATTAAATGGGCGAGTAAAAACGCTCCAACCAGAGATTCATGGTGGAATTCTAGCTGATTTAAATAATGATAAACATCTTGAAGATCTAAGTAAATATCATCTAAAAGCTTTTAGTTTAGTTGTTTGTAACTTATATGAGTTTGAAAAAACGCTAAAAAAAGAAGATGAAGCTTTTAAAGATAAATTAAATAATAATAGTAAAGAAGAACTAGAAAAAATAAAGAATAAGAATATTATTGAAAGTATTGATATTGGTGGTATTACATTAATTAGAGCTGCTAGTAAAAATTATGAACATGTCTCAATCCTTTGTAATCCTGAAGATTATGATGAATTTATTGAAAGACTTAATAATGATGAAATTGATTATCTTTATAATCAAAAACTTGCTTGTAAAGGTTTTATTCATACCGCTAACTATGATAGTCTGATTGCTAATTATTTTATGAAGATAACTAATAATGATGATCAATTATTAATTAGTGCACCTAAAATGCAAGAACTTCGTTATGGAGAAAATCCTCATCAACAAGCTCAAGTATACCTTAATAAAGAACCATTAAGTTATAGTATTAATACTTCGAATGTAATACAGGGCAAAGAATTATCTTATAATAATATGGTAGATGTAGACACGGCTTATCAATTGATAATGGAATATGATATTAATTGTGCGGTAGCGATTAAACATGCAACTCCATGTGGGATAGGTTGGGGTAAAGATATTGAAGAAGCTTATGATAATTGTTTTAAGGTTGATTCTAAAAGCATCTTTGGTGGAATAGTAATTTTAAATAATAAAGTTACGAAGTCTTTAGCTAAAAAACTAACTAAGATCTTTTTAGAAATTGTTATTGCTCCCAGTTATGAAGAAGATGCTTTAGAAATATTTAAAGCTAAGAAAAATTTACGAATTATTAAGGGTGATTTTAATAATAATAATAAATCATACTCACAAACTAAAAGTATTAGAGGAGCATATCTTGTCCAAACAGGACAACAAAATCCTTTAATAATAGAACAAGTTACGCACACTAAAGTTGATTTAAATACGCAAGCTCAATTAAATATGTTAAATAAGGTTGTTAAGCATGTTAAATCTAATGCGATCGTTATTGGCCAAAATAATCATGTTTTAGGAATTTGTGGAGGGATGGTTAATCGTATTGATGCAGCTAAGTATGCTTTAAATTATGCTTTAAATAATATTAATTATCATGAAGATGAAGTATTACTACTAGCAAGTGATGGATTCTTTCCTTTTAATGATATCGTTGAATTGTGTATTGAAAATAATATTAAATTTATTATTCAACCAGGGGGAAGTTTGAATGATGAAAAAATGATTGAAGCTTGTGATCAAGCTGCTATTGGGATGGTTTTTACAAAACAAAGATTTTTTAGACATTAGGTGAAAGATATGAAAGTATTAGTTATTGGTAGTGGTGGTCGTGAGCATGCGATTATCAGAAAAGTAAAAGAATCCAAATTAGTAAAGGAGTTATATTGTGCTCCTGGAAATTATGGAATATCTTTAGATGCTCAGTGTATTGATATCGCAGTTGATGATAATCATAAAATACTTGAATTTTGTTTAGAGAAGCAGATTACTTTAGTTATTGTTGGACCAGAAATGGCTCTTGCTAATGGTATTAGTGATATTTTAGTTAATAATAATATTAAAGTATTAGGTTGTTCACAAAAAGCTAGTCAGATTGAAAGTAGTAAGCTTTATGCTAAGCAATTAATGGATAAATATGCTATTCCAACCGCTTATTATCAAAGATTTAATGACTATCAAAAGGCTGTAGATTTTATAAAATTAAATAATACTTATCCTACTGTAATAAAGTATGATGGTTTAGCTTCAGGTAAAGGAGTTTATATTACTAATAATGAACAAGAGACTTTAATAGTGCTTAATGATCTATTAAATAAAAGATTATTAGGAAATGGTGATATTATTATTGAGGAGTTTCTTGATGGTGATGAGTTTACCATCCTAGCATTGGTTAATAATGATAAGGTTTATCCCTTTCAAAGTGCTCGTGATTTTAAAAGAATCAATGATCATGATGAAGGACTTAATACTGGTGGGATGGGAGCGATATGTCCATATCATAATATCGATGAAGGTACTT
>JAITPW010000091.1 GCA_031289255.1 Bacilli bacterium | reverse complement strand
ATCATTATTTATGTCCTCCTTATAATGAATTAAACGCATAGTTTAAGAATAATTTCGTAACAATTTAAACAAAATTTATGAATTATCATAACAAATATAAAAATGAATTAAACGTATAGTTTAAGAACATTTTCGTCACAATCTAAACAAAATTTATGAATTGTTATGACAATTATAAAATTTATTAACATAAATGTAAATACATATTAGAAAATTTAACAATAAAAAGCTAAAAAAATTATTTATAATGCATAAACATAACTAATAGGAATAAATAAACTATTTGTTAATTATTATAAACATGATAAACTTTATCAACTTTAATATCTATAAAGACAAATAAAAATAAGTATTATCATATTAATATACGAGTAATACTTACTATTAAATTATATAATTATTATTATTTTTAAATGCTTTTTATAACTAAGCAAGCTGACCTTGCTGAGTTAATACTAGCCTGTTTAATATACTCTTCAAACTGTACTTGATTATCGCTATGTTCATTGATAACATCACTAATCGAACGAAATATCACAAAAGGAACCTTTAAGATATAACATATCTGAGCAATAGCACCTGCCTCCATTTCAACAGCACAAACATCCTCAAAAGAATGCTGTATTTTTTTAACTATTTCCAGATCACCAACAAATTGATCACCACTAGCAATGGTTCCCACATGATATGTTAGATCACTATCTTTTAAATCAGCTAACATACTAGTATCTAAGCTAGCATGATAATATTGCGGTAAATCAGGTAAGACCCCAGGTAAACGATGGGCCAATGTTAAATCGACATCATGTTGGCATACTTTTTGCGCAATAACAATATCAAGAGGCTTAATATTATAATCTTTACTGTTAATGCCTCCAGCACTCCCAATATTAATAACAAAATCAATCTCAAAATTATTCATGATGGTACTCAAGCTATAAGCAGCATTAACTTTCCCAACACCACTTAACATTAACATAACATCCTTGTTATCAATTTTCCCCTGATGACACTTAATCCCCTTACAACATAAAACTCTTTCATTCTCAAGCATCTTTGCTAGTTCTTGATATTCTTCATCCATAGCTGCAACAACTAAAATCATTATTATTTCTCCTTCTTTACTTGATAATAAATTCGTGATGGTTTCTTATCATTCAATTCATTATCTTCATATTCTTTTTTAACTATGACAAGCTGATACTTTTTTAATAAATCATCAATAAAATGTTCTTCATATAAATATTGAAAGTGTACTTCATTAAAAACTTCATCTTTACTTATAATACTTAAATCATGTTTGATAATAGACTCATCAAATAAAAAGACATGCCAATCATAGCTAAAATCTTTTAAATCTTCTGCTAGATAATAATCTTTAACAACTTCATTAAAATAGTGATTTGTTAAAACATCAAACCAAAAATAACCTTCAGCAGTCAAGGCCAGGCTTACTTCTTTAATAATATGTTCAAATGAAGAACTATTACTTATATAATTTAAAGTATCTAAAGTACAAGTGATTAAATCATATTCGTTTTTAGGTAACGATAAACTTTCAAGATTTTGGTATAAATAATTTATCCCTAAACGAGCTTCACGATTACGTTGTTGAGCAATCATTAACATCTCTTCACTTAAATCGATACCTGTTACACTATTATTATCATTTTTTAATAACGCACACAACATTCCCGAACCACAACCTAAATCAATAATACTAGAATATTGTTGATACCGTGTTATCTTAGAACAATAAGAAAAGTAAAACGCTCGAGGAATTAATTGATCATAATAGTAAGCAAAAGTTTGATAACTATGCTTCATAATTTCTTAAAATACTATCAATATCATAGAAAGTACGCATTTCTTTGACAAAGACATGAACTAATAAATCATAACAATCAATTAAAATCCACTCTGGATTATTAATATCATACTGTTTAACTTCAATTTTACCTTCTTTTTCATATTTCTTAATCTCATTAATAATTCCTTCTAAATTACGTGAGACTTGGACAGAAGCGACAATAACATTATCAAATAATGGATGTTTATTACCTAATTCAAATACTTCGACATCTTCTGCTAATTTATCTTCTAATAGATTACCTATTAATCTTACTTTATCATTCATTTTATACTTCATCCCTTTCAATTTTTAAACTTAAGTCATTTAACTCTTTACTAATAACTATCCTTTTTTCTTTTAAATAAGCAACTGAGGCCAGAAAACATTGTTTAAAACATTCATCTAAATTCTTATTAAGACATTCTCTTAATTGTTCAATGCCATCAAAATGACGATCAGCACTTAACATATCACAGACATAAATTAATTTACTTAAAGGTTTCATCTCATAATAACCAGTGGTATGCCACTTAATTGCTTCAAGAATATCTTTATCATTAATCTTCAATTCATCTTTTACAATATGAACAGCACTATAAGCATGAATAGTTTGATCATTTAATTCAAAGACCATATCATCTTTAACTAAACGATATTGTTTATCAAGACTTAAATATTTACCAATGTCATGAAGCATTCCTGCAACATATGCTTTATTAGAATCAATCCCATATAAAGTAGCTTTCTTTTGAGCAAGCAAGGCGACATTTTGCGAATGATTTATTCGTGAGGGCTTTAAATATTGTTTTAAAACCTCATTTAAATATAAGCCATAATATCTAATAAAAGCATCTATTTTTATTAAACCACTACTTTGATATTTATTTCTAATTAAAGTAGAGCTATAATCTAAGACCTCATTATTGATTACTATAAACTCATTACTTTGAAAATCATTAGTTCTTTTCCCAACAATAAAAGTTACTTCTTTTTTAAGATTATCAATTTCATACCAATCTTTTAACTTAGCAACATGATCACTACCTATTAAAAAATAGAACTTACTTTGACTATCTTCTTTTTTTAACATCTTGATTAAATCAATCGTATAAACTTTATTAGCTTGTTTTTCCTCAATATCAGAAATAACTACTTCACAATTAAATTCGCCCTTTTCTAAGGCCATTTCAATCATCATTTTTCGCTTACTAAAAGCGATAACATTATCATTATTCTTAAAATGAACTTCTTTATTAGGAACAATAATTAACTTATCAACATTCAATTCCTTTGTTGCTTGCTCCATCATTTTAATGTGAGCTAAATGAATGGGATTAAATGCCCCTCCATATATTAAGACTTTCATAACTTTATTTTTTTATGATTAGTTGATTCCTTATAAATAATAATAGTTCGTCCAATCTTTTGAATCAATTCACTATTAGTTAGTCGCACTAATTCAAAGATCAATTCTTCTTTATCACCACTAAAATTTTGAAGAATACTAATCTTAATTAATTCTCTATTTTCTAAAGCAATACTAATATTATCAATCTGATCTTCACTTAAACCATTTTTACCAATTTGAAAAATTGGTTTTAAATGATGAGCTCTTTTTTTTAAATTCTGAATTTGTATTTTATTTAACATCTTTTTTCTAATCTATTTTTCATAGACTAAGCTCCTCTCTTTTAGATTTATATAATGATACCATAATATAATATCATAAATATGTTTATTTATCATAAATCATTTAAAAAAGACGATAATATCTTTTAAAAAAGACATGGTTTAAACCATATCTTTTAAATAGTTAATACTTTTAATCTTTTTTACAATAACAAAGATTTAAGCTCCAACCACCAAGAGCACTTATCCCTAGTACTAAAACTAACATGATCTTATTATTACCTGTACTTGGTATGCAATCATTTTTTTCATTACTCCATATCATATTATCAGTACAACGATCACTTTTTTGGTAAACTAATACTTTAGAAACAGTTGTTGTTCCTTTGGCACTTTGATACTCAACATAAACAATTTTATAAATACTATTATTAATTTCATCATTATTAGTTTGATTACCAAGAGCATCTAAATAGGCTTGAGGTACTTTATCTAAGAATCGCACCTTAACTAAAGCAACTGGTTTATTCATCATGGTATTATCAATTGACCACGCTTTAGCACTTCCTAATTGGATTAATTGTTTTAAATACTTTTGCGGATTCTTATGCATCTCTTCATAAGTAGCTTTTTCTAAAGTAAAATTAATACTATCAGCAACTTCTTGAGCTTTATTATTAATCGTAGGATTCTTTTCCTGACCAACACTAACAATAATATCTTTAATGGCTGTTTTTTTACCATCCTTTGTCACAACAGTAATAGTTATCACACTAGAACCAATCTTATGACCAGTTACTTTACAATTTTGATCAACACTAGCAATTGTTGGCTTACTTGAAGTACAACTAATAGTTCCATCAATTGGTCCATAGTTTTTAACAACTTCAATTACTTCATTAGGTTTAATATTAACATTTTCACCTTCAATAAATGGTAAAGGTAATACCATAACACTGATATTTCTAGTTATTTTATTGCGACCATAACCATTAACAAATGCAACACTTACCACACTATTACCAGCTTTAAGACCCATAATATCTAAATTACTACCCATACTAGCATTAATATTACCATTACTAGTACTTAAATTATCAATACTACCATTAGTAAGACTTAAATTAGAAACGACCGTATCTCCAACATAGACAGTATGTTCAAGCGGACTTAAACTGACATTCATATCATCAGCTATTCCGACATCTTTCTGTTCAACATCAGCATTAGTAAGGTTAAACATAGCACTCATATTAGTATCATAATCAATGACTGAATCACCATCATTATTAGCAAGCACATATCCTGAAGGCACCATATCCATACCAATTTTATAACCACTAGCATTTAAACTATTTATTTCAAAAGTGTAATCACCATTGCTATCAGTAGTTGTACTAGCCATAAGGGCATCAGTACCACCATCTAATAAATTAATTTCAATATTTTCCAGATGAGCAAGATCATCATTTAAACTATTATAATTATTATCTTTAAAGACATTCCCACTGATATATAAGCTTTCAACCGTGATTGATATTGATTTATCGAATTCACTACGACTACGATTATAACCATCTTTAAATTGCAACGTAACCGATGTTTGACCAGTAGCTACCCCTGTATAAGTAATACTATTAGTTCCATCACTTTTTCTAGCAATACTTGGATTGGGGGTATTATTAGCATTATTAAAGGTACCATTAGTTACCGTATAATTACTTGTTCCACTATTACCGATTTTTAAAGTATGGGCTAAAGGACTAACATTAACACTCACATCAAGAGCCATCCCAATATGACAATCATTGATATCACCAGTATCATTAACACTAAATATACCACTCTTATTACGCATATGATCAATAATATTATCCAATCCCGTACCGACATCAGCATAAATATAACCAGTAGGTAAATCACTACTAATGAAATATCTACCCTGACTTGACATAATATGAATAATTTTAAAAGAATAATTACCATTACTATCAGTTGTTGTACTATCTTTTATTCCATTGTTATAACTTTCATGTATATTAACCTTTATACCACTCATGATTCCAACATCATCTTTAATACTATTATAATTACTATCATTAAAGACAGTGCCTCTAATATACATTGGTCTTATTGTTAACTTAATTTCTAGATTTTTATCCTCTCGAAAACGATCATAACCATCCTTAAAATGAAGTACTGAATAATATAATGAATAAGTTCCATTTCCCATAGCCGTAGGTCTAATAAAAAAACGATTTCCAGTAACACTTGTAGATACCATTCCATTAGATCCTACTTTACCAGTATCAATTCGATAAGACCCATTATTAGTAATGGTAAAATCAGAATAGACTTGTTGACCAATTAAAACGTCATGTTCAGTTGGTGATACTGAAACACTAAAATCAGCTGCCATGCCAATATGTTTATTAGTAACATCAGCATTACTTAAGTTAAAAGAACTACTTTTAGCAGTAGTGTAATCAACTACGGAATCATAGCTAGCTCCTGAATTAGCAAGAATATAATCTGTCGGTATAACAACTTCTATTTTATAACCATTAGCATTAATATTATCGATGGTAAAACTATAATTACCACTAGCATTAGATGTTGTACTAGCAATAACACTATCGTTACCACCATCTAATAATCTAATAGTTACATTATTCATCCCATCAGCATCATCTTTTAAACTATTATAATTAGCATCATTAAAAACATTTCCACTAATGAATAAAGAACTAACCGTAATGGTAATCGTTTTATTTAAGTCAGTTCTAGTACGATTATAACCATCTTT
>JAITPW010000061.1 GCA_031289255.1 Bacilli bacterium | reverse complement strand
CCATTTATTATTTGGTACTAAAACATTAGTTTGATAAATAGCATAATTAGTCGGATCAATTACTGGTAAATTCTCATTATAACCAACAATAGCTTTATTATTATTAAATAAAACATCTTGTCCAACTTTTAAATATTCATATGCATCAGTGAAGATTCCTCCACCATCTTTAATAGCTTCATTATTAGTAATACTAACTTTATCTAAGATTTGGACTGGTGTTACCATATTACTATTTATATAGATACCACCACCATCATTTAAAGCCTTGTTATCATAAATAGTGGCATTGTCTTTGATAATACCATGTGATTCAAAAGTAAATAATATCGCTCCCCCATTACTAGTTGCTTCATTATTATAAATTTTAGTTGAACCATCAATCAAGACATTAGTGGTTGGACTTTGAACAAATATTGCTCCTCCATTACCATTAGCTTTATTATTATAAATCTTAACATTATCAGTAATATGTAATTGATGAGGAACAAGCATCGTATCCGAACGATATTCTTCCCCCACAATAATAGCTCCCCCATTTTGAGTTGCCTCATTATTATAGATTTCAACATCACCACTAAGTTCTAATAAATTGATGATGGTTGGAAAGGTATTATACATATTTAAACCAAATACACCACCAACACTACCTTTATTATCATGAAATTTAACATGATCTTTAGCATATATTTCTCCACGATTGGTAATAGGACTACCCGTAGCAGTAATGTTATTATAAAATTCAACATTATCACTGAAATTTATTGTTCCTGTATATTGATTATAAATACTCTTGCCTGTTACTGATGAAGAACCACCATTATTATAAATTTTGACATTACCACTAATATTAACGGTTCCGTAATTGACGATAATGATAGCACTAGTAGTTGCTGCTGTTGGTGAATAATAATTATCATGTAATAAAACATCATCAGAGATATTAGCAATTGCATCAACACCACCTAAATTAAATAAACCAGCAGTATTATCCAATTGGACATTATCACAAATTTCTGCATTATCTTTGATATTCAAGATTCCTCCATCATTATCAACAACCATGCCACTATATATCTTTTTATGATTTCTAATTATAACATCTTTACCGATAGTTAGAACTCTTAAATTACCACTACCTAAATTAAATAATGTTCCTGAAGGATTGGCACTCATCGTATCTTTTTGACCATCGATAATTAAATTGGTAACATTCAATGATGTATTTGAATTCGTAATATTAAAAAAGATATTTAAGTAAGTACTACCTCGTCTTAAAGTATGACGCGTACTATCACTATGTAAATTAATACTGACATTACTAGGAATAGTAATCGCTGGACCAGTAAAATCAAAATCAGCAGTCATCTCAACATCATGAGTACCAGCTGGGGCACTTTCAATGGTGCTTTTTAATGATGCAAAATTATTCACTTGATAAGTTGCTGCTTTAATATTACTTGAAGCCAAGACTTCTCCTAATAAACATATCCCTAAAATTAATAAAAAACTTGTTAATTTATTTTTCCTATTCATAATAATCACTCTTTTCAATAGAATAAAATATTAATTATTATTTTTTATGCTACTTATAAAGTATAATGATATCAAACTTAATGTCAACGAATTATTTACAAATATTATCAATATTATCTTCACAATATTAAATAAATAAAACAGGATAAAAACATCTTTCTTAATTACTTATATTTTCCTAAAATTATGTTAATTGTTATCGTTTTATAGGGCTATTTTAAATTATTACTTAATTAAGTAAATTATTAAAGTTGTCCTTTTCAAGGAAATAAAAATGCTTAAATATTTTTAAATATCTAAGCATTTTTCTAGATTAAGAGATAACATTCTTACTTTTAAGATAACGAATAATTAGGGGACTAGCTAAAGCCGTTATTCCCAGATTAAGAGCGGTTTTAACAGTACTAAGACCAACGGTATCTAAATAGATACTCTCTTTAAAGGGGGTATCTAAAAAGATCATAAAGGGTAATATATAACATAAACTAATAAAGACAAATCCAATACAGGTTACAATATTTACTTTATTAAGCAAGATTGCTCCAATATATAAAATCACAAATATTAAGATTGCACTACTAAAATTACTGATAATTCCAAGAGGAAAATTATTAACTAAAGCAATAATAAAATAACTAAGTGATCCAATTAAGGAAGCTTTTAAATCTCTAAAAATAAATAATACTAAGAAACATGGTACTAGTTCTAATGAAAAATCTCCTAATTTAAAACTAGCCATTGGTATTGAAGCGATAGTAAGACATACGACTAATAAATAATCAGCTTTACTCATTATTGTTCACCTGCCTTTTTATCATCATTATTTCTTTTCTTTAAGAAAAAAATTAATAATAAGACAATACAGACCACCATTATTCCTAAAACAATAAAGAATGGTGTTAAATTCAATCCGGTAATTGGCATCATGGCTGTTACCTCCTTTAATGTAATTGTGCTAATGCTTGTTCGATGGCTTTAATAGCTTTAGTTAAATTAGTTTTGGAATTAGAATAAGCTAATCTTAAGAAGTTAGGAGCAGCAAAACTAGCTCCTGATATAATCGCAACATGAGCTTGTTCTAATAAATATAGTGATAAATCATCAGCATTATTAATGGTATAATCTTGATATTTGGTATTAAAATATTTACTAACATCGACCATTAAATAGAAAGCTCCACTAACATTAATCACTTCAAGATGAGGAATACTACTTAATAATTCTAAACAAAGATCACGACGTTCTTTAAATTCCTGAGCCATACCCTCTACAAAATCTTGATTACCTACCAATGCTTCAATACCACCATATTGAACACATGAAGTACTATTAGAAGTTAAATGGGTATGTAAAGCAATAAATTTTTCCACTAAATAATCATTAGGTAAAGCAATATAACCTAAACGAAGACCAGTCATGGCATAAGCTTTTGAAAAGCCATTAACAGTAATCGTAAGCTTGGCAATATCTTCATTAAGACTACCAATTGAATAATGAATAGCATCATCAAAAATTAATTTTTCATATACTTCATCCGCAATAACATAGATATTATTTTTAATTGCTAAGGCAGCAATTGCTTCTAAACTTTCTTTAGTATAAACAGCTCCCGTAGGATTATTAGGCGTATTAATAAGAATAGCCTTCGTCTTAGGGGTAATCGCTTGTTCAATCGCTTGAATATCTAATTGCCAATCATCTTTAGTAGGTACTACAATAGGAACACCTCCAACTACAATAGCCGTATCAATATAAGAAGACCAACATGGTCCAGGAATAATAATCTCATCACCAACATTTAATAATAATAAATTAATATTAAATAAAGCTTGTTTAGCCCCAGTACATATTACGATTTGATGAGGTGAATAATTTAAATTATTATCTTTTTTTAATTTTTCACTAACTAAAGTTCTTAATTCTAATAATCCTTCAACGGGTAAATATTTCGTTTTCCCTTCATCTAAAGCTTTCTTAATAGCTTCAATAATATTAGCTGGTGTGCCAAAATCTGGTTCACCAATATTTAAAGCGATAACATCAATGCCTTTTTGTTTATACTCACCAATTTTACTTAGTAAAACCATTGTTGGTGAAGCATTAACCTTTTCTAAATTCTTATTAATAGCAAAGCTCATATCTTAGTCCTCCATATCTTGTACTTCTTTACGATTTTCAAAAGCCTTATTCATTGTTAGACCATCTAAATAATCTAATTGAATCCCCATTGGTACCCCATAACCTATTCTCGTAATCTTAATCGGATAAATTTTTAGTTCTTTATTTAAATATAATGCCGTTGTTTCTCCTTCAATACTAGGAGTAGTGGCAATAATTACTTCAATAGTATTTTCATTTATTCGTTCTAATAATGAAGCAATATTTAAATCTTGAGGCATAATCCCTTTATTAATACGGATATCGCCCCCTAAAACATGATAGACACCATTAAAAGTATTCATCTTTTCAATGCTATAAACATCCTTATAATTGGAAACAACACAAATTAGCGAATGATCACGACTGCTATCATTACAAATAGGACAAATATTTTCAGTACTTAAACTATGACATCTTTCACAAAAAGTTTTAGCTTGGGGTAATGCTTTTAAACTTTCTCCCATCTTTTCAAGATTACCATCACTCATATCTAATAATTGAAAAGCCATTCTAATAGCACTTTTATGACCTATTCCGGGTAATAATTCTAAAGAACTAATAACTTCTTCTAAATACTTTGGATAAGTCATTTTAAAATAATCCAGGAATACTGGCACCACCAGTTACTTGTGCCATCTTACTAGCCGAGTCTTCATCAATATTATTAAATAAATCATTCATACTTACTAATAATAAATCCTGAAGCATTTCTCTATCATCTAAGAGATCTTCATCAATATCAATACTTAATATTTTTTTACTACCATTAGCACTAATCTTTAAACCATTCTTAGCAATATCATAGCTCTTATTCGCCATTTCATCTTGCATTTTCTCTAATTTAGACTGCATTAATTGTGCATCTTTCAACATTTTATTAATATTCATTTTTATCATCTTCCTTTATTTCTATTTCACTAAATATTTTTTTAGCCCATTGTAAGCTCTTCGTTTCTTCATTTTTATTATTTAATGCTAAATCTTTTTTCTGTAAGACTTGATACTGAGGCATAATTGGTTGAGCCTCAGGCAATTGCTTAGCTTTAAATAATTTAATATAATCTTCTTTTAATTGTGCCCAATCTTCTTTACTAATTGCTAGACAATAAACATTATTACCAATAATCTCATTAGTAAATAAATATAAATGCTCTTGATATTCTAAATTATTAATCAACATAATATTAGAAGGATATTTACATACTAAGATAATCGCTTGGGAACAAGCGACCACTGGAATAGTATCAACTAGTAACCCTGCTGCTTTTTTAGTATTAATATTATATAAGTAATTATTGATATTAGCCCATTTACATTTAACATAATCTAAATCACTCTTTTTAGCTTGAACTAAGATATTTAAATAATCATGATAAGTAATCTTAATTTCATCAACTAAAACTTCTTCTTCAAGATTATCTTCACTAATAACTTCACTTATTGGTGAATTATAAGTTATCTTAGTAACCTGCTCATCTTTTAATTCATGATCTTCTTCATTATCTGGATCATTAAATAAAGACATTTGATTTTCATCAATAACTTGTTCAACAAAGACTTCCTGCTCAACATTATTCATTTCTTTGGGTTTACTTACCAGTTCAAGGATATCAATATCAAATTCTTCTTTTCCATAAGCTTTTTCTTCGATAAAATTATCTTCATTACTTACCTTTATATCATCTGTAATCGGTTCAATCTTCTTAACATCACTAGTTGTTACCTTAAGATCATTATCCTTATTAAGATGATAATCATTATTAATAATTGCATCTTTATTAAGGGTGAAGTCCTCTTCATAATTAATTACTTTAATGATGGCTAGTTCTAAATATAATTTCTTATTATTATCAAACTTTAATCTTTCTAAAGCATCATCTAACTCATCAACTAGTTTTAATAACATCTTCTTATGATGATGATTATTAATTAAATCATTCATCGCTTTATTAAGCAACTCTTGAATAACAAAATGAAAGTCAACTGATTTCAAAGCTAATCGTTCAATATTATCTAAACAATCATGTAAATTATTAGCCATTATCTTTTCATAAATCTCATTAATATCTTCATCATAAACTAAATCTAATGCTTCAATAACACTATTCTTAGTAATATGATTATTAGAATAAATCATTACTTGTTCAGCAATACCTAAAGCATCACGCATTCCACCATCACTAAGCATTGCTATTATTTCTAAAGCATCATCTTCATAATGAGAACCTTCTTTATTTAAAACGTTCTTTAAACAACTAACAATATCATAATTACTTAGTTTCTTAAAATCAAATCTTTGACAACGTGATTTAATCGTATTCGGCAATTTATGAACTTCGGTTGTAGCTAGAATAAAAACGACATGTTCAGGTGGTTCCTCAAGTGTTTTTAATAAAGCATTAAAGGCCGATAAACTCATCATATGAACCTCATCAATAATATAAACTTTCTTATGACCTCTAATCGGCGAATATCTAACTTTATCAATCAAATCTCTTACTTCTTCAACTCCATTATTACTAGCGGCATCTATTTCAATAACATCAGGATGATTATTTTCTTTAATTAATAAACAATCATCACAAGTATCACAAATATTACCATCAATAATATTAGTACAATTCAAAGCTTTAGCCAGTAATTTAGCCATTGAAGTTTTCCCGGTCCCTCGTGGTCCAGTAAATAAATAAGCATGACCAACCCGATCATATTTGATAGCATTAGTAATGGTCTTAGCAATAGCTTCTTGGCCAAAGACTTCTTTAAAAGTCTGTGGTCGATACGTTCGATACAACGATTGATACATCTTAATTCCTTCTTTTCATTTCAAAATAATTACTAATAATTTGGGAACATTCCTTTTGAAGAATATTAGGAATCCAAATAATACCCTTACTCTCAAACTGTTCATTACTAATAATACTGCCTTTTTCTAAATCAAAAGCTCCAAAAATAACTCTTTTAATTTTAGCATTTATTATCGCCCCTGTACACATTAAACAAGGTTCAAGAGTTACATATAACTCACAATCACTTAAATCCTTACGCTTTAAATAGCGTGATGCCTCATTAATAACCAGCATTTCCGCATGAGCTAAAGGATTATGTAATTGTTGATTTTTATTAAATGATCGGGCAATTATTTTATTTTTATAAACAATAATTGCTCCTACTGGTACTTCATCAGCTTCAAGAGCTAATTTAGCTTCATGAAGAGCTTCTTTCATATATCTCTTATCTTTCATTACCTCACCGCTTTACAAAAAGTGCTAGCACATAAAAGTTACTTCTTAAGGCTGCTACTTTTCAGTCCTGACCTGGTTCGAAGGCTTTTATTGCCAGCATTAATATTTTACCATTTTTTTTTATAATAATCAATTGCTTAAAAACATAGTTATTCATAAATATTAAATAATAGAGGAAAAGAAATAAAACGCAAGTATTAAAAAAATAAAGTTGTTTTGTATGTTATATTTAATAAATTAATGTGAAAAGAATATTTAATACTAACGAAAGGTTTTTAAAACGAATTATTTCTCTTCCTTAGTCTATTATAAACCCTTATAAGGATAATTTAAAGCTCCTATAAATAATGTTAACAAAATGAACATAACTATTTGTATATTTAAAACAACTAATTAACATAACAGTATGACAATAAGTCCTTTTCAAATAGTAAATTTAACTATTAACTTTACTTAAACTTAAATTAATTTGTTTTCTAACAACAAAACGATTAATAATAAAAGTAATAAAGAAAACAAGAGCACTAGCCACTAATGGTGAAAAAATATAAAAACTAACCAGAATCCCTCCTAAAAAAGCTCCAGCTACCATTCCTAAACCTTGAACAGCTTGATTTAAACCCACTAAAGCACCTAACTCATGATGAAAATCTATTTTAACTAATAAATCTTGAACAGTTGCGAGAAAAACCGTATTTAATAAAGTAGCTAACATTAAACCAATCCACATCAAACTAGGATTAAAGAATATTACTAGGGATGCTAATAAACTACAACCAACAGATAATAATGATAAATAAGGTAAATAAGTATGCAGAGCCCTTTTACTACGAAATAATACTTTTTGAAGACCAAAACTAGTTAATCCCCCAAATAAATTAAAGAAGGCAATAAACAATCCCACAAAGGTCGTTTTAAAAGAAAATTGATTAGCAAGAATAACGGCTACTTGCGAAATTGCTAATTGATAAGCCATAATATTAAGAAAAGTAACTAATAAAATAAATTTTAAACAAGTATCATTATTTCTTTTAAGAATAATATAATCTTCTTTAATAATATTAAACTTTATTGATCTCAATGACACTCTTTGACTTACTCTTGGTGCTTTAACATAGAAATATAAAGCCAATGCTGCAAGTATTGCTAAGATAGATTGTAATAGAAAAGAAAATCTGGGATTAAAAAGATCCCCCACATAACCACCAGCAATATAACCGATAAAAACGCCAATCGGAATAATTAAGGTTGCAAAACCTAAGAACTTACTACGATTATTATTATTAGTCATTTCTGATATATATGCAAAATGAACGGTATTAGTAATAGCCGCAAAAGTACCAGCTAGAAAACGAAATAATATCAATAAAAGCGGATCGCTAAAAAAGAAAAAGCCCAATTGCCCAAGACAATATCCAAGGGGACCAATAAACATTATTTTAGTACCAAACTTATCAGCTAATTGTCCCCAAAAAGGCGCAAAAGTAAACTGTGCTAAAGACATAACCGCAAATAAAAGTCCGGTCATAAAAATAGGAGCATTGATATTGATAATAAATTGGGGTGTAACCGGATGTCCTAAATTAAATATTGAATAAACAAATAAATGCAATCCTAAAAATCCATATAAATGTTTACTATTATCTTTATTCTGATTATTATTCATTAAATCACCATTTCTAAATTTCACTAAATATTATTATAATACAAAAAGCATGCTTATCGCATGCTTTTACCATTAATATTTTATATTATTTAATTATTAATACTTAATAATTTAAAGGCTGTTGCTTGAGCAACGACTAACTTTGCTAGTGAAATACGATAAGGAGAACAAGATACATAATCCAAACCATATTTATAACATGCTAGAATCGAATTAGGATTACCACCATGCTCACCACAAATACCAATTTTCATTTTAGGATTAGCTTTACGAGCAGCATCAGTCGCCATTTTAATTAATTTCCCAACCCCTTCTTCATCTAATTCCGCAAAAGGATCAACTGCTAAAATTTTCTTAGACATATAATCATTTGAGAATTTAGAAAAATCATCCCGTGAGAAACCATAAGTCATTTGCGTTAAATCATTAGTTCCAAATGAGAAGAAATCACAATGAGGAGCTAAATCATCAGCTCTTAAACATGCTCGTGGTGTTTCAACCATTATTCCTATTTCATAATCAATTTTAGCATTTAATTTTTCTAATTCAGCTTCAATCGTATTCTCTAACTCAGTTCTAATTTTAATTAACTCATTTAATGATACGATTAAAGGAATTTTAATATGAGGAACTAAATTAATATGTAATTCATTATTAACCTCAACAGCCGCATTAATAATAGCTCTAACTTGCATATTATAAATTTCTGGATAAGTTACCGCTAAACGACAACCACGATGACCTAACATCGGATTAACTTCTTCTAAAGCAATACTTCTTTCAATAATTGTTTTTTCTGAAACATTAATCTTTGAACTTAACTTTTTAACATCTTCATCAGTTTTTGGTAAGAATTCATGTAATGGTGGATCTAATAATCTAATATTAGCTGGATATTCTTTCATAACTTGATAAATAGCTTTAAAATCATCTTTTTGATATGGATATAATTTCTCTAAAGCATCTACTCTTGTTTCCTTATCATTAGCAAGAATCATTCTTTGCATATCAAAGATTCTGTTTTCACCAAAGAACATATGTTCAGTACGGCATAAACCAATACCAACAGCTCCAAAATCTAAAGCTTTTTGAGCATCTTCAGCATTATCAACATTAGCTCTAACTTCCATTAAAGCATATTCATTAGCCCATTCCATTAAAGTCTTAAATTGATCAGGAACAACATTACTTTCTGTTTCTAATTTACCTTCATAAATCGAACCTGTAGCACCATCAACACTAATCCAATCACCTTCTTGATAAATTTTTTCACCAATTTTAACACTACGATTAGCATAATTAAGCTCAATGTTTTGACAACCAACAATACAAGTACGTCCCATCCCACGAGCAACAACTGCCGCATGTGAAGTCATTCCTCCTGTAGAAGTAACGACCGCTTTACAATGAATCATTCCCTCAATATCATCAGGAGTTGTTTCATGTCTAATTAAAATCGTTTCAATACCTTCACCGGCTTTTTGAGCAACTGTTTTAGCATCAAGATAGATTTGTCCATTAGCAGCTCCTGGTGAAGCTGGTAAACCTTTTGAAATAGGATGCAAATCCTTTAAGATATCAGAATCAAATGATGGATGTAAAAGTTGTTCAACTTGTTCAGGATCAACTCTCGTTAAAGCTGTTATCTTATCAATAATACCTTCATCATACATATCAATAGCAATTTTTAAAGCTGCCATTGCCGTTCTTTTAGCAGATCTTGTTTGTAAGAAATATAAACGTCCATTCTCAATAGTAAACTCAACATCCTGAACATCCTTATAAGAGATTTCCATCTTCTTAACAATATCATATAATTCTTGATAGACATCAGGCATTTCTTCTTTAAGTTTATTCAATGGTAATGGTGTTCTAATTCCAGCTACAACATCTTCTCCTTGAGCATTAATTAAATATTCACCAAATATTTCATTATCCCCAGTAATCGGATTACGAGTAAATAAAACTCCTGTCCCTGAAGTATCACTAAAATTCCCAAAAACCATCGATTGAATATTAACAGCGGTTCCAATCGTATGTGATATATTATGAAGATTACGATAAATAATAGCCCGATTATTTTGCCATGATTCAAAAACTGCTTTAATAGCCATATCTAATTGCACTCGTACATCTTGATAGAAATCAACACCAATATGTTCTTTAACAATAACTTTATAACCAGCAATAACATTTTCTAAAGCCTGATCAGTTAATTCATTATCATGAACAATACCAAATTCCTTTTTGACACTCTCAAGACAGTGTTCAAATTTATCACGACTTATTTCTAAAACGACATCAGAAAATATTTGAATAAAACGACGATAACTATCTAATGCAAAACGACGATTATTCGTTAGCTTAGCCATAACTTCAACAGTCTCATCATTTAAACCTAAATTTAAGACGGTATCCATCATTCCTGGCATACTAATTGGAGCTCCACTACGTACTGATACTAGTAAGGGATTTTCCATACCCCCAAATTGTTTACCAGTTTGTTCTTCAATGATCATTAAATTAGCATCTATTTGTTTTTGTAGTTCCGGCCAAATTGTACAATCATTTTCATAGTACTCATTACAAGCTTGAGTTGTAATAGTAAAACCTGGAGGTACTGGTAAGCCTTTATTAGCCATATATGCTAAAGCTGCTCCCTTTCCTCCTAGAAGATTTTTCATTCCTCTATTTCCTTGATTAAATAAATATGTATACTTAATACTTGCCATATTTTCACCTCTAATTTTTTTGTTTACTAAAATACTATACCATATTTTGAAAACGCTTACAATAAAATAAATTTAATGAACATAACTCTCTTCCTTTCTAAGAGCTTTTTTTAATCTCAATAGCGTCTCATTAATTAATATTTTTATAAAAAAGATCTAAATAATATAAATTATCTTTTATATCACCATTATTTTAGCAACTTTATGACTATTACTTTATAAATATTAATTCATCTAACATTACTCTTACTAAAAAAAGAGGATAAATACCCTCTTTATTATTAAAATAATTTAATATCAATTAATTTTGATCTATTGAACCAAATAATGTCATTTTTTCCAAAACAACTTTTTTTATTGCTTCTTTACCTGGACCAATATATTTTCGTGGATCATACATTTTTTCATTGCTTGCTAGCGTATCACGAACCGCTTTACTAAAAGCTTGTTGACACTCCGTATTAACATTAATTTTACTAGTACCACAAGCAATCGCTTTTCTTATTTGGGCATCGGGAATACCACTACCACCATGTAATACTAAAGGAATCGCCACCATTTTAGAAATACTTGCCATTTCATCAAACCCTAATTGGGGCTCACCTTTATATTCGCCATGAACACTACCTAAAGCTGGTGCTAAACAATCAACCTTGGCTTCTTTTACAATCCTAAAACATTCATCCATGTCAGCATAAATAACTCCTTGAGCTATAACGCCATCTTCTTCACCACCAACAATCCCTACTTCTGCTTCAACACTAACATTATGAGCTTGCGCGTAGGCCACAACCTCTTTAGTAATCTTAATATTTTCATCAATAGGGTGGTGCGAACCATCTATCATTACTGAACTAAATCCTGCATCAATAGCTTCTTTACATTTTTCAAAAGAACTACCATGATCTAAATGAAGAGCAACATTTACTTTAATTTTCTTATCGACCATCAAACCATTAACCATACATGCTATCGTATAAAAACCGCCCATATACTTAGCAGCTCCTTCACTAACACCTAAGATAACTGGACTATTATTTTCATTAGCAACCTCTAAAATTGCTTGGGTCCATTCTAAATTATTAATGTTAAACTGACCAATGGCATATTGTCCTCTTTTAGCTTTTTCTAACATTTCTTTCATATTTACTAATTCCATAATAACTCCCCTTTACTAAATTTAGTATAACACATTATCTACTAACTTAAAATATTTATCATAAAATAATCATTTTTAATAACCTAAAAAAACTGCTCAGTTTTGAGCAGTTTCATCTTTAAGCATTCTCGCTTGGTACTGGTAGAATACTACGGTGAATAACATCTTCTACCACTTCTTCATGTTCTTCATCTACTGGATATAAATCTTTAAATAATTCAGGATTTTCATCAACACCTGTTCCAGCTGGAATTAATTTACCAATAATAACATTTTCTTTAAGTCCAATTAACTCATCAGTTTTACCTTTAATTGAAGCATCAGTTAAAACTTTAGTTGTTTCTTGGAAACTTGCTGCTGAAAGGAAAGATTCTGTTTCTAAGGAAGCTTTAGTGATTCCTAATAAGACCGGAATCGCCACAGCTGGGTTTTTTTGTTCTAATAAAATATCTTTATTAGCACGAGTAAACTCATTAACACTAACTAATGTTCCTGGTAAGAAATTAGTATTCCCTCCATCTTCAATCTTAACTTTTTTAAGCATTTGACGAATAACCACTTCAATATGTTTATCCGAAATTTCAATACCTTGTAAACGATATACTTTTTGAACTTCTTTTAAGATATAATCTTGGACATCTTTAACGCCAGTATATTTTAACAGACGTTTAGGATTAATAATCCCTTCTGTAATTTTACCACCTGATTTTACTTGTGATCCTACTTTAACTCTTAAAACCGCTCCATAAGCTGTTTCATATTTACGAGGTTCACTTTCATATTTATTAGTAATTTTAACTAAATAACGTCCATCTTTTTCTTCAATACTTTCAACTGTTCCATCAATTTCTGAAATACTAGCTTCAACCTTCGGTGCACGTGCTTCAAATAACTGAGCAATACGAGGTAACCCTTGCGTAATATCATCATCGGTTGCTACTCCTCCAGTATGGAAGGTACGCATCGTTAATTGGGTCCCTGGTTCTCCAATTGATTGAGCCGCCATAATTCCCACTGATTCACCAACACTTACTTCAGAACCAGTTGCTAGATTACGTCCATAACATTTCTTACAAACACCAGTCTTAGACTTACATCCAAAAATCGATCTAATTTCAACTTTTTCAATACCAGCTTCCACTATTTCACTAGCAATATCTTCATCAATTAAATCATCACCACGAACAATTAATTCATTAGTTTTAGGATTAAGTACATCATTTTTCGCATATCTTCCGACTAAACGATCATATAATGGTTCAATGACTGTATTAGCTTTAATATCATAAATAGTACTTACCCAAACACCTTGATCAGTATGACAATCATCTTCATGAACAATGACATCTTGCGCAACATCGACTAATCTTCTTGTTAAATAACCAGAGTTTGCGGTTTTTAAAGCGGTATCCGCTAATCCTTTACGAGCCCCATGGGTAGAGGTAAAGAATTCAGAAACCGTTAATCCTTCACGGAAAGAGTGCTTAACCGGAATTTCAATCGTTTCCCCATTCGGTTTAGCCATCAAACCACGCATACCAGATAATTGAACGAAGTTTGAGATATTACCACGAGCTCCCGAATCCATCATCATATAAATAGGATTTTCTTCTTCTAGAATACCAGTTAAATCTTTTTCAACTTCTTTTCTAACTTCTGTCCAAATCGCTACTATTTTATTATGACGTTCATTTTCCGTAATTAAACCTTTTTGATACCATTTTTCAATCTTCGGAATTGCATTAATTTCAGCATCTTCTATTAAAGTATTTTTAACTTCACTTACCTCAATATCCGCAATTGAGACCGTTACTCCGGCTTTAGTAGAATATTTAAATCCAAGATTCTTCATCTCATCTAACATTCGCGCTGTTTCATGCGTTTTAAATCGTTTAAAAACCTCAGAAATTATTTGTCCTAAATATTTCTTCTTAAATGGTTCATTTTTATCAAGTGACTTAATATATTCTCTAATATTTTCCCCTTGCATAATAATATATTTACTAGGAGTTACTTCTAAATTTTCTAAAGTTTGTTCATTTAAATAAGGAAAAGAAGGATCAAAAATATCATTAAAAATTAATTTTCCTAAAGTAGTAACCATAAAACAATTAAGATTATTATCTTCAAAATAAGTCTTATTTAAAGAACTAACTCTTACCCCAATACGAGCATGTAAATCTAAAACTTTATTTTCATAAGCCATTATTGCTTCATTTTTATTCTTATAAACATTACCTTCACCTAAACCACCAACTTTTTCCATAGTTAGATAATAATTACCTAAAACCATATCTTGTGATGGTGTTACGATTGGTTTTCCATCTTTAGGACCTAAGATATTATTTGATCCTAACATGATTTTACTAGCTTCAGTACGAGCTTCCATACTTAAAGGAATATGAACAGCCATTTGATCCCCATCAAAGTCAGCATTAAAAGCTGGTGTTACTAAGGGATGCAATCTAATCGCACGACCTTCAACTAACTTAGGTTCAAAAGCTTGAATACCTAAACGGTGTAGGGTCGGAGCTCTATTAAGTAAAACCGGATGATTTTTAATTACTTTTTCAACAATAGCCCATACTTGTTCATCCATATTGGTAATCAACTTATCAGCGGCTTTTATATTAGTCGCAATCTCTTGTTTAGTAAGTTCTTCAATTACAAATGGTTTAAACAATTCTAAAGCCATTTCTTTAGGTAGTCCACATTGATACATTTTTAAATCAGGTCCGACCGCAATAACCGAACGCCCTGAATAATCAACACGCTTACCTAATAAGTTTTGACGAAAACGTCCTTGTTTACCTTTTAAAGTATGTGATAATGATTTTAAAGGTCGTCCCCCAGCTCCTGTTATCGGTTTTGATCTTTTCCCATTATCAATTAAAGCATCAACTGCTTCTTGTAACATACGTTTTTCATTTTGAACAATGATCGCTGGAGGCGTATTCATTTCCAATAATTTCTTTAAACGATTATTACGCGTAATAACACGACGATATAAATCATTTAAATCACTTGTCGCAAAACGACCACCATCTAATTGGAGCATTGGTCTTAAATCAGGAGGAATTACTGGTAAAACATCTAAGATCATCCATTCAGGATGATTTTTAGAAGTCGCAAAAGCACTCAATGTTTCAAGTTTTTTCATTAATCTAGTTCGTTGTTGTCCACCTTGTGACTCTCTTAAATCACTACGAACAGCTTCAATTTCTTGTTCTAAATTAATACTTTTTAAAAGTTCCTTAATAGCTTCGGCCCCTGTTTGAGCATTAAAAGTATCACCATATTCACTTTTATATTCACGATAATCCTTTTCACTAATAACTTGTTTATAAGTAACCGGAGCATCCCCTGGTTCTAAAACAATATAAGATACAAAGTAAATTACTTCTTCTAATTTCTTAGGTTTAACATCTAAAAGTAATCCCATTTTTGAAGGAATTCCTTTTAAATACCAAATATGGGCTACTGAAGCCGCTAATTGAATATGACCCATTCTTTCACGGCGAACACTTGATTTCGTAATTTCAACACCACAGTTTTCACAAATAACCCCTTTATAACGAACCTTTTTGTATTTTCCACAAAAACATTCCCAATCCTTGGTTGGACCAAAGATTTTTTCACAGAACAAACCATTTTTTTCTGGTTTTTGTGAACGATAATTGATCGTTTCAGGCTTAGTAACTTCACCATAAGACCATTCTAATATTTTTTCTGGTGAAGCTAATCCTACTTGAATAGCACTAAATTGATTAACATCCATCTTTTACTCCTCCTCATTCACAAAATTATCGATAACATCATCACTAGAAGCAAAAATTATTTCTTCATCTTCATCTTCATCTTGATCTTCTTCTATTATTTCTTCTTCAGAACCTATTTTTAATTGTGGTTCATCAACTAATTTAGAATCATCATTCATTAATTGTCTAAAACTTTTTTCAAAGTTAGAATCTAATTCTTTAACAATTACTTCCTCATGATTTTCATCAAGTAGTTTAACATCAATTGCGAGTGATTGTAATTCTTTTTGAAGAACTTTAAATGATTCAGGAATTCCTGGTTGTGGAATTCTTTTACCAGTTACGATAGCTTCATAGGTTTTAACTCGACCATTAACATCATCTGATTTAACGGTTAAAATCTCTTGTAAAGTATGAGCTGCTCCATAAGCTTCTAGTGCCCAAACTTCCATCTCTCCAAATCTTTGTCCCCCATTTTGAGCTTTACCACCAAGTGGTTGTTGGGTTACTAAAGAATATGGACCTACTGAACGAGCATGTAACTTATCATCAACCATGTGAGCTAACTTAATCATATACATAACACCAACCGAAATTGGTTCATCAAATTTCTCACCAGTACGGCCATCAAACAAGGTAACTTTACCATCTTTAGACATATTAGCTTCTTCCATAGCTAGTTTTAAATCATTTTCCATCGCTCCATCAAAGACTGGTGTCGCAATCTTACAATTTAATAACTTGGCAGCATAACCTAAATGAATCTCCATTATTTGTCCAATATTCATCCGTGAAGGCACACCCAAAGGATTAAGCATGATATCAACCGGTGTTCCATCAGCTAAATGAGGCATATCCTCAATCGGTAAAATTTTCGAGATAACCCCTTTATTACCATGACGACCAGCCATTTTATCTCCTTCAGAGATTTTTCTTTTTTGAACAACGTATACTTTAACAACTTCATTAACCGCTGGTGGTAAATCATCAGCTGTCTTTTTATCAAAACGTTTAATATCTAAGATGATTCCTGCTCCACCATGAGGAACACGTAATGAATTATCTTTAACTTCACTAGATTTATCACCAAAAATTGATTTTAACAATCTTTCTTCAGCACTTATCTCTGATTGGCCTTTAGGAGTAACTTTACCTACTAAGATATCGCCTTCTTTTACTTCGGCACCGATTCTAATGATACCATCACCATCTAAATCTTTACGAGCTTCATCACTAATATTAGGAATATCGCGTGTTATCTCTTCAGCTCCTAATTTAGTATCACGTGATTCAATCGTATATTCTTCAATATGAACAGATGTATAAACATCTTCTTTAACTAAGCGTTCTGACATAATAATCGCATCTTCATAGTTATAACCATTCCAAGTCATAAAAGCTACGACAACATTTTGTCCTAAAGCTAACTCACCTTTTTCCATTGCTGGTCCATCAGCTAAAACTTGGCCTTTTTCTACTTTTTCACCAATATTAACGATTGGTTTTTGCGTAAAACAAGTTCCTTGATTAGAAATAGTAAACTTATCTAATAAATAATTTCTTTGGCCATCTTTTACTTTGATACTAATATTTTTAGCATCAACATATGATACTTCACCATCTTCTTCACATATTAAAGCGACACCACTATCTTTAGCAATAATATGTTCCATTCCTGTTCCAATAATTGGTGAATGAGGATTAATAAGGGGAACAGCTTGACGTTGCATGTTAGCCCCCATTAAGGCACGGTTAGCATCATCATTTTCTAAGAAAGGAATACAAGAGGTTGCTAGTGAAACAATCTGTTTAGGACTAACATCAACATAGTCAATTAACTCTCTTTTTTCCATTTTATTTTCACCACGATAACGAGCTACAACTGTTTCATTAACCATATGATTATTTTCATCTAGTTGAACATTAGCTTGAGCTATCGCATAATTATATTCTTCATCAGCTGTTAAATAATGAACTTCTTCACTGACAACATCATCAATAACACGACGATATGGTGTTTCAATAAAACCATATTCATTTACTTTAGCATAAGTAGCTAAGGCATTAATTAAACCGATGTTAGGCCCTTCAGGAGTCTCGATGGGACACATTCTTCCATAATGAGAAAAATGGACATCTCGAACTTCCATTCCTGCACGATCACGAGCTAATCCTCCAGGTCCTAAAGCCGAAAGACGTCGTTTATGAGTTAATTCAGCTAAGGGATTAGTTTGATCGATAAATTGTGATAATTGTGAAGAAGCAAAAAACTCTTTAATAGCTGCCGTTAAAGGACGATTGTTGGTTAGTTTTTTAGCAGTCGCTTGATCTTTGTCGGTTGTCGACATCTTCTCACCGATAACTCTTTCCATTCGTGATAAACCAATTCTAAAAATATTTTGAATTAATTCGCCAACTGGTTTAATACGACGATTACCTAAATGATCGATATCATCTTCACTACCAATATCACTTGGTAAAGACAATAAGTATGATATCGTTGCTAGGATATCTTCAATTGTTAAATATTTTTCTTCTAAATTAATATTAGTTCCAATTAAATTAACAACTTTTTTCTTATGTTCATCAGCATAGACCGCAACTTTTTGAACCATCGTCGGTCTATTTCCGACTTTTTTATCAACATATACACTACGATTAGTCTTTACTTCAACCATGTTAGAACCAGCAGCAATAGCTGGTCTTAAATCATTGATAATCTCTTTAGTGATATAAGTATTTTTCTTACAGATAACTTTGCCATCAACATCTTTGATATCTTCAGCAATGGTTTGTCCAAAAAGACGATCTAAGACATTTAATTTCTTAGATAATTTAAAACGTCCTGCTCTGGTTAAATCATATCTTTTACCATCAAAGAATTTATTATTTAAGATATTACTAGTTTGTTCAACATTACCTGTTTCACCTGGTTTTAATTTTTCAAAAATCTCTAATTCAGCTAAATGCATTTTAATAGTATGATCTAATAGATGTAAACTTAAAATACCTTTATCTTTTTTAGGAAGATCGGCTTTGATGCCAAATGAACTAAAACGTTCATACCCAAATAGATAATCTAAATTCACAAATTGTTGGAGAAGTTCTTCTGATAATTTAATATCATTAGCATTAATTAAATCAATTAAATGATCTCTAAAATATAGAATTGTTAATAAGTAATAAGTGTCTCTTGTATTAAAGATATTACCTTCACTTGATGATTTAGATGCTTCCATAATTTCTTTTCGTAAACCATCAATTTTTTCTTTATTTAAATATTCTTTTAAACGCTCTTCTTGTTTTTTAATTGAATGTTCGACTATTTTATAATAACGAGAATCCATGACTTTAAAGACTGATAAGTCAATTAATTTCTTTAATTGTTCACGAGGAAAATTGTTGTCTATTTCACCAACATTATCAGCAAAAAACTTACTAAATTCTTGATGTTGAGCTTGAAAATATATTTGTTGAATAAATTTTAAGCCATCTTCATAAGTAAATGTTCTGTCTTCATTATCATCATCTAAATAAACTGATCCCACGACATCAAGATAAGCTTTTTCTATTTTTGATATTGTATCACGATCATTAAAGGTATTTAGAAGAATATCGTCTTCTCCAAATAACTTAATGACATCATCATTGTTTGTCAGCCCTAAAGCTTTTAAAATAACACTAATAGGCATTTTCTTAGTACGATCAATACGCACATTAGCATACTTTAAGTTTTCTTTTTCTTTATTTTTATATAATGCGGTTTCAAATTCAAGCCAAGTACCACGACCAGGAATTAAACTAGCAATATAATCATGATTTCCATTTTCAAATTCCACTTTAAAATAAGCCCCAGGTGAACGTACTAATTGCGAAACAATAGCTCTTTCCGCCCCATTAATAATAAACGTTCCACTCGGTGTCATCATTGGGAAATCGCCCATAAAAACATCCTGTTCACTTACTTCGCCATCTTCATTAGTTAATCTTAAGGTAACTAATAATGGTGAAGTGTATGTTGCATCACGTTCCTTACATTCTCTTGTTGTATACTTAGATTTGCCAAAATGATAATCAACAAAATCTAATTGATATTTAATAGCTCCATTAGGATTGTTCCCAATATGGGCCTTAATAGGATAAATATCCTCTAAAACTTCTCGTAATCCGATCTTTAAAAACCATTCAAATGATGAGGTTTGAATCTCAACTAATGATGGTAATTCTAAAGAACTTTTGATTCGTGAATAATTTCTTCTTTGTGCAAGTTTGCCAAAACTCTCTACTTGGTATGCCACAAAATCACCCCGTTAAATTTTTTTAATATACTAAAAAAGCATAGCATTAGACAGTATATTATACTATCATATTTTGCATGCTTAGTCAACGATTGTACACATATTATTCATAATAGTAGTTGACTTACTAAGATAAAGTATTATATAATACTTAATTATTTTAATATCACTAACTACTTTTATAAATAAATTACTATTATTAAGATCATGATCCGATCATTATTAAGACCAAAGATAACTTTTGATCATATATTAATTATTTCGCAATCATCTTATTTATTTTTAATACTAACTACAAAAAGACCTTTTTTCTTATATAAGATTCTGATATGATAATTTAAGCTTTCTAAAAACGATATTGTTGAAAGGGCTCCATGCTTCTTATGAATAACGATTACTAATTCACCATTATTGCTAAGATGTTTTAAACTTTCTTGATATAAAGCATAGCAAACTTCTTTACCAGCATGGATTGGTGGATTAAGACATATCAAATCATATAAATCATCATTCTTAATACCATCACTATTAATTACTTCATAATTAGTAATATTATTCAATTCACAATTCTTACTAGTGTAATCACACGCTAGTTTAACAATATCAATAAAATCAACATGGCATTGATATCGTTTGCTTAAACAGATACCAATAAAACCATAACCACAACCTAAATCAAGAATCTTATGATATGTTTTTACTTCAATATTATTTAATAGAATTTGCGAATGATAATCTAATTCATCTTTACTAAATAAACCATTATTAGTTTTAAAACATAACCTATTATCCAGATACTGATAGGTTAAAGTTTTTTCTTCATTTTTTAAATTATCATTATTTATAAAATATTGTTTCATAATAGAAAAAAGACCAACTACAGTTGGTCTTTAATTTAATTAAGCGATTTCTGCAGTAGCTCCAGCTTCAAGTAACTTAGCCTTGATTCCTTCAGCTTCTTCTGGATCAATATTTTCTTTAATTGCACTTGGTACATTATCAACTAATCCTTTTGATTCAGCTAATCCTAACCCAGTGATTTCTCTTACTACTTTAATTACCGCAACTTTAGATTGTCCAGCTCCTGTTAAAGTAACAGTTACTTCACTAGGACCAGTAGCTTCTTCAGCTACAGCTGCTACTGCGACAGGAGCAGCAGCGGTTACTCCAAATTCCTCTTCAATTGCTTTTACTAAATCGTTTAATTCTAACATTGACATTTCTTTTAATGATTCAATGATTTCAGTATTACTTAATTTTGCCATTTCTTTTTCCTCCTATAAGTATATTAATTTTCTTCACTAGTAACTTCATCACTAGTATTTTTTAATCCAATGATACCAGCAGCATTTTCACTACCAGTTTCTTCTACTTTCTTAGCCATCGCATCAACAATCATCGCCATATCGCGAGCTGGTGCTTGTAAGCAGCTAAGTAACATTGATAATAATCCGTCTCGTGAAGGTAAGCTTGCTAGTTCTTTAATAACTTCATCATTAACAACTGCCCCTTCAACAATTCCATTCTTGATTTTAATAACATCATGATCTTTAGCGAATTTTGAAATAATTCTTGGTCCAGCAACCGCATCTTCATTAGAAAACGCAATGGCATTAGGTCCTGTTAATTCATCATTCAATCCATCATGACCAGTTTCTTTCGCAGCAATTTTAGTTAGACGATTTTTATAAATTTTTACTTCAACACCTTCACTACGAAGTTGTGATCTTAAAATTTCAAAATCAGCTACTGATAAACCTTGATACTCAAATAAAACAACTGTTTCAGCATTATTTATTTTAGTCGAGATTTCATCGATTACTGCTTTTTTGTTTGCTAAAATACTTTCGTTCATTAAGACACCTCCTATATCTAATAGTTAGTAATCAATATATCAAATAAAAACTTGGCATAAATTGCCAAGTGAAAAGTCTATTTCTAAAACTTTACCTCGGCAACATAATTAAGACGTTAGTCCGTTGCTGTCTATGGTATATTGATTTTTATAATTATATCACAAAGTGATTATAATACAGTTTCGGTATTTACTTTAATACCAGGACCCATAGTTGAAGTAATTGTAACATTCTTCATATAAGTTCCTTTGGCAGCTGATGGTTTAGCTTTTAAAATAGCTTCAAATATTGCTTTAAAGTTTTCCACTATTTTATCATTATCAAATGATAATTTCGCAATTCCAACGTGCACATTACCCTCTTTATCAACACGATATTCAACTTTACCAGCTTTAATTTCATTAACAGCTTTAGTTACATCCATTGTAACTGTTCCTGTTTTAGGATTAGGCATTAATCCTTTAGGACCTAAAACACGTCCTAATTTTCCTAATTCAGCCATCATATCGGGTGTTGCGACAATAACATCAAATTCAAACCAATTTTCTTTTTGAATTTTTTCTAATAATTCTTTTCCACCAACAAAATCTGCGCCAGCCGTTTCAGCTTCTTTAACCTTTTCCCCTTGGGTAACTACTAAAACTTTTTGGGTTTTACCAGTACCATGAGGTAAGACCATAGCTGCTCTGATTTGTTGTTCGGCATGACGAGGGTCAACCCCAAGTCTAAAAGCAACTTCAACGGTTTCATCAAATTTTGTGCTACTAATTTCTTTTAATAAGTCAATTGCTTCAGCAATATCATACAATTTTGTTTTTTCAACTTTAGAAAGAGCTTCTAAATATCTTTTTGACTTCTTAGCCATTTTTTATCCTCCTTAGTGGTTAAGTGAATAAATCTCCCACATCAAAGATTATCTCACTTATATTATTCTAATCCTTCTACTTCAATACCCATATTACGAGCAGTTCCAGCAATAATTCTTGCGGCTGCATCGATATCATGAGCATTTAAATCAGCCATTTTGTGTTCAGCAATTTCTTTTGCTTGATCGTAAGTAATTTTACCAACTAATTCAGTTTTAGAATTACTTGCCCCTTTTTTAACACCTGCTGCTTTTAATATCATACCAGCTGCTGGTTGTGTTTTTAACACAAAATCAAATGATTTGTCTTCATAGATTGTAATAATACAAGGCACTATTTCTCCAGCACGATCTTTCGTTTTGTCATTAAATTGACTACAAAAATCTGGCATATTGATACCGGCACTTGCTAAAGCAGGTCCTGGTTTTGCTTGCATTGCTGGAAATTGGATTTTCTTAAGCATTTGTACTCTCTTTTTCATTAATACACACCTCCTGAGTTTATGGTTGTACTGTGGTCTAACAAATATAATATTCTCCCACGGGCATTTACATGCTTAACAATTATATAATATTTAGTAATATAATTCAAGTGAAAACCTTAAATTAATGAAGATTGCTTGTTTTAGTAGTTAAAGCATTGATGAATTTTTATCATCTTTTATAATGCAATACTTAATAACATAATCATAATTGATTTAATACTGATTATTTTCTTAGTAAAAAGAACTCTTAATGGGACGTTTTCTTTTTATACTGCTTATAAAAGGGTAAATATTGACGAGGAACGACTAAAACATAAATGGCTAAGAGCATTAATAAGCCACCTACTAATAATTGATAGGTTATGGTCGTATGAAATATTAAAATATCAAAGATACTACCAAAAATAGATTGAGAAGCTAAGAGAATACATGTTAAAACTTCACCAACATATTTAGAACACCATGCTTGCATTGAATAACAAAAACCAACTGCTATTATTCCTAAGTATAATAAATAATAAATATTTAATCCTTGCCATAAATCATTGTAATTAGGATGAGTGAATAAACAAATAATTAACCCTCCTAAACAAACAACACACGCATGAATAAAGGTTAAATTACCAGGATTAGTTTTGCCAGCATATTTTTTTAATACTACTAATTGTAAAGCAAGACCTGTTGCTGTCATGATGCAAAAAACATCACCGATATTCACATTACTTAAATCATTAAAATCTAAGGAAAGAAAACAAATACTAACAACTGAGATCAATAAACCAAGAATATGTTTTTTTCTAATATGAGCTTTATTAATAAAATAAGCTAAAAAAGGAACAATGATAATATTCATACTTGAAATAAATGATATTTTAGAAACAGTAGTAAATTTTAAAGCAATATTTTGAAAATAGATGGCAAACAAGATACAAAGTCCCGCTATTATACCACCAATTAGATCAGCTTTTGATATTTTCTTTAAGCTTTTAATATTGATAATTCCTAAAAAAAGTGCTCCTACGCCAAAGCGGGCAAATAATAATACTTCACTTGTTACTCCACTATTAATAATTTTGGAACCACAAATAAAACTAAAACTCCATAACATCGAGATTAAAACTAATCCCATTATCGCACCTTGATGATTTCTTTTATTACTCATAGATTTTACCTATATCAATATAAGATACATATTGAACTATTTCTTCTAATTTTTTCAATTCAATCTTTACAAGATGCTCACTATCCCCAGCGCCAGGATAAATAATTTTATTTCGTTGTAATGATTTATCCAAATAAATATCAATGTTTGTTTCATCTAAAGCAAACGGACAAACCCCACCAATCAGATAACCTGTTATTTTAAAGACTTCTTCTTGATCTAACATCTTCGATTTAATTTTAAACATTCTAACAAATTTATTACTATCTACTTTAGTATCACCACTCATTAAAATAAGCATAGGTCGATCATTAGTCCTAAAAGTTAAGGATTTCGCAATCTGTTTTAATTCAACCTTTAATACTTGAGCAGCCTCTAAAGCACTCTTAGCTTGTTTTACTTCAATAACATCTGCTAAAACTCCTTTATTATCTAAAAATGCTATAGCTTTATTCATCATTAATCACTCCCCCTAATTAATTAAGTAGTCAAATTATATCATAAATCTTTTAAGTAAAATAATATATTTTACTAGTAAATAAAAAAAGACAAAGATAATTTTGTCTTCTTATCATTTATTTAATTATTAATATCTAATAGTAACAGGATCACCGGCTTTTAAATGTTTATAGAAGAAAGCAACATCTGCTCTTTTCATATTAATACAGCCATGAGAACCATCCCACTTGTAATAATTGCCACCAAAAGCATTATTAGAACGCCATGAAGCATCATGTAGTCCAACACCACCAGTACCAGCTAAAGGAATCCAGTAATCAACATGTAAGAGATAGTCATAACCAACTGTTCGACCATCCATCGTAAAGTTAGTGGTTTTATAAGCAATTTTAAAGGTTCCATAAGGCGTTGGGGTAACTCCAGCTCGTCCTGTCACAACTGAAGCAGTTCTAAGTAGCTTACCTTTGACATACAGGTAAGCTTTTTGGGAACTAATATCAACGATTACTTTAGTTTGAGCAATATTGACTTTAAGTTTATAAACTCTATTGTCCTTACCATTGATCGTTATCGTTGTACTACCAGGATTACGACCATATATAATGCCATCATTGACATTAACGCTTGCCACATTAGTATTAGAAGAATAAAAGTTCGCATAAACCACTTTACCAGCAATCTTATAATCAAGATTATAGGTTTCACCAATATTGACATTGATGGTTTTATTAATAAGATTAGTACTCGTCTTATACTTAGTAACACTACGTTCACGATAATCATAATATTGTTTATTATGTTCTAAAGCAAAGATATGATTACCATTGAGTATCATCATAACCAACAACAATATTACTATTAACTTATTTTTCTTTAACAACACTCGGCTCGACCTCTTCCTCAAATAGAACTTCTTCAGTATCCTCCTTACTGACGATACCATCTTCTAGTTCAATAATATCATTATCACTACTTACATAAATATCATTCATATCAATATGAACTTTATCAAAAGAATTAGATTCTCTTAAATCCCAAATATTTTCTCCTAAAGTAATAAAGCGGGCATCAAATGATAAGTCTGTATAAAAAGGAGAAATTAATTCTTGAGCTTCTTCTTCATCTAAGTCAAGTTCATCCTTGATTAACATCCATATATCTTCAAAAGGAAGACCACTTTTTACCTCTTTTAATATTTCATATGCGATATCTGTTTTTGATTGATTCATTTTTTTCCTCCTACATTTTTTCTAAAGCTTGAACGCCTATTAAAGCTAAGGCGTTAGCTAGGGTAATTTTACATGCTTCTAATAAATATAATCTAGCACTTGTCAGTGCCATATTTTCTTTATCTATGACCTTGCACTCATTATAATATGAGTGGAATAAACTTGCAAGTTTTTGAATATAGTTTGTAACCCGATGAGGGGCTCTTAGTTTTGCAGCATCCATAACCATATTAGGAAACTCATTAAGATGTTTTATTAAATTAACCTCTTTTTGATTATCTAATAATTCAGCTTGTAAGGTTTCAATATTAAACTCTTTAGCAATTTCTAAAATACTACACATACGAGCATGAGCATATTGAGCATAATAGACCGGATTATCATTACTATGAGATGTTGCTAGACCTAAATCAAAATCAAAATGAGAGCTTCCCGCTCTTGAAGCAAAGAAATAACGAACCGCATCAATCCCCACTTCCTCACATAATTCTCTTAACCCAATGGCGTTGCCACTTCTTTTAGACATTTTAACTTCTTCACCATCTTTTATTAAGCGAACCATTTGCACGATATCAACATCTAATAAATTTTTTTGACCAGTAAAGATTTCTAAGGCAACTTGCATTCTTTTGATATAACCATGATGGTCTGCTCCCCATAAATTAACCATGTATTCAGCACCATTATCAATTTTCTGCATGTGATTAGCAATATCTGGAGTTAAATAAGTTAATGTACCATCACTTTTTACTAAGACACGGTCTTTATCATCACCATAAGCACTTGATTTTAACCATACAGCTCCATCTTGTTGATAAGTAGCATTAGTTAAAGCCAGTTTTTCTAAAGCAACATCTACTTTACCTTCATCATATAAAGCTTGTTCACTAGTCCATATTTCAAACTCGACCCCAAAATCTTTAAGATCTCTTTTTAATTTATCTAATTCAAATTGTAAAGCGGTTTGTTTAAAGTATTGATAAGCTTCTTCACTTTCATCATTAAGATATTGATCATTAACAAGATTCTTGATTAAAAAAGCAATATCTTTAATATCTTGTCCATAATAACCATCTTCAGGCATTTCCATCTTAATATCAAATAATTCATGGTAACGAACAATTGTACTTTTAGCAAGATTATCAATTTGATTACCAGCATCATTAATATAATATTCTCTAATTACTTTAAAACCAGCTTTTTTATATAACCTAGTGATTGAATCGCCTAAACTAGCTTGACGAGCATGTCCTAAATGTAAATCACCTGTTGGATTAGCACTAACATATTCAACATTAATAAGGGGATGATCTTGTAAAGGCCATTGCCCATAATCATCTTTTAAATTAATAATATTATTAATTGTACTAGCAAGATTAGCTTTATTTAAAAACAGATTGATAAAACCCGGTCCCGCTATCTCAATACTATCAACATCATATTTTTCATAATCAAATAACTCTTTAATTTCCAATGCTAAAGCTTGGGGTTTAGTATTAAATAATTTACTGTATTTTAAAGCAACATTAGTAGCATAATCACCATTGTTATTATCTTTAGGTATTTCAATCACAATATCATTTTCTTGTAATTCATGACTTGTTATTTTATTTAAAACTTCTAAAAAAGCTTTTTTTAGTTTTTTTTCTATTATCTCCATATTTTTTACCTCTCAATCTATTTTGATACTCAATAACATTGTTTGCATAAAGATTTGTTTATTAAACAAATGTAATTGCATTTTTATCTTATTAAGTGAATATTCATATTTTTCCACTTCAACATCATAGCAATATTGATAATGATTACCATTACTTTTAAGATATCCTTCTTTATCAATAAAATAAAGCAAGCCTTGATAATCATGGCCCTTGATCTTCATTGACATTTCCTTTTTACTTAAATGTAAGACATAATATAAATCAGCTTGATCATGATGTAAATCATATGTAAGCATATAATTATCTCCATTAAGATGTAATGTTCCCTTAGTTGATGACTCATTACTATTTATTAAGCAATGATCTTGATCATAATAAGCCATCTTAATCTTTAATTTAACTTCCTTCATTTATTAAACTCTGATATCTTTGATGAAAATATAGTTTTACTTCTTGCTTTTCTTCTGCACTTTTAACAATAGCATTAACTAAATTACTAACATTATACAACTCTTTTAATTCTTTGTTTTTTGTAAGAATAATGATACTTTGGGAATTAATTTCACCATAATAATTATACAACGAACTTTTAACCTGACTAATATCAAAGTAATTGGCTCTTTTTTCAAAATTATCTTCAATATAATTCATTATCTTAAGACCTTGTTGAATATTATCTAAATCTATCTGTTTAAACAAGACGCGATTAATAAAACAACGAGCTAATTCTTTTAAAATAGGATCCTCTTCATCCATAAAACATCTGAAATAATAAAACAGAATACTTTCATCTAAATTAAGATAATCTTTTATTGCTAGTGTCGTTTTATTAAGAAATGGTTTTAAAAAACGAATATCATCTTTAAATTGATAACTCGCTGCAAACAACACTTTAACCCGACTTAATAATTTATGAAGAATTATTTCATAAGAGCGCGTTGTTTGATGAAGATAGACTTGCCAATACATATGATACCTAGCAAAAATATAATCTTCTAAGACATGAACACCACTTTCTTTAAAAGCAATCCGATTATCAACAACCACCATTGAACGCAATAATCTTTCTAAATCAAACAAGCCATAACTAACCCCAGCATTAGTAGCATCGCGCAATAGATAATCCATGCGATCAGCATCTACCTGACTAGAAATTAATTGAACTAATAATTTATTATGATATTCTTTATTTATTACCTGGGCAATTGCCAACGGTAAATTTTCATCATAACTTCTTAAAACTTGATTGACACTAGTATCTTCAAGAATGATACGTCGTGTCATTTCTTCATGATCTGTTTTAAAAACATCCTCAAAAGCATGAGAATATGGTCCATGACCAATATCATGAAGTAAACCAGCACATAAACCAACAATACCATCATATTCATTAAGATTATCAGTCATCACTTCATTAATGATACGATCAACTATCGAATAGACCCCTAATGAATGAGTGAATCGTGAATGTTCAGCACTACTAAAGACCATGAATGTGCCACCTAATTGATGAACACGACGTAATCGTTGAAAGACATCGGTATTAATTAAATCCCAGATAATCTGATATTTGATAATAATATTACCATGAACATTATCCCGAATTACTTTAGTTTCATTCATCATTTTATTTAACACATAATCACCTCTTTTACAATTTCTAATTATAACATAATTATCAAATAATTTATTAATAATTATTAATTTATCTCAAATAATATCAGTTATTAAAGCAAGACTAATTGTTATTTTTTAATATCTCAATATTTGTTTTTTTAAGAAATATCAAAATATAATTATCTATTTTTTATTATCACCTTAATGAAAAAAGATGTTAGTTTATCACTTCCATCATTAAATCAGCTATTATAAAATAAACTTAATAGTTATACTCATAACAATTAAATATATCGTTATCATTCTTAATAAATATCATATAAGCCTTACATTCTTAGTTCCACTTAACTACCCAAACACCCTTCAATCTTATATGTTAGTATGCTATTTTTGATATTTAGCTAATTCCAGCAAGATAACGCATAAGAATATCATTATCTTGGTTTTCAAGTTCTTGAATAATATGCATATAGACTTTTTGAGTAGTCATCATCGATGAATGTCCTAATCTTCGAGAAACACTTGCTATTGAAACACCTGCAAACATGAGTAACGAAGCATGAGTATGACGTAATCCATGAATCGTAATTATAGGAATATTAACATTTTTACAATGTCTTTCTAAGCATTTATTCGGGGTTGAATTACAAATTGACCCATTCACAAATAACGGTTTATCAACTTGTTTATTCTTTATTAATTGTTGAAATTGCATCCCAATTTGCCAATCAATCTGCACTTTACGAATTGACGAACGATTCTTAGTCAATTGAAATCCAGTAGCTTTTTTATAATCCCAAGTCTTACTTACAGAAATAGTTTGATGAATAAAATCAAAATCAGCTGGAGTAAGTCCTATCGCTTCTGAAAATCTTAAACCTGTTTTTGCAATTAATAATATTAACCAATCCCAATTAATTTCTTGTGTCAATTTTAAATCATTTAGTAAATTATGAAGTTCAAATTGATTCAAAAATTTCTGTTTCTTATATCGAGGAGTTTTTCCTTTAAAAATCACTTTTCTTGTTGGATCTTTACTAATTAACCCTTCATCAACTGCATCTAAAATCGCACCTTTTATTTGGTGATGAAAATCAATAACCGTTTGTCTTTCATGCGTCAAAGCGTAATCATTTAAAAGTTGTTGATAAGCTGTGCGATCTAAATTTTTTAACAATAACTTTGGGGCAAGTCTTGTTAAATGTTTTTGATTATTTCGATATTTCTGTAAAGTCACTTCTCGAACCGCACCTTCCTTATATAATTTTATCCAGTATACAAAATAATCACAAAACAAGGTGTATCTAGTAATTTTATTTGTCATTATCTTTCCTCCATTTTTTATATATAGCACAATCAACTTACGCTGATGAAGGGTGATGAGGTTGTCGAGGTTGGTGAAAAGCGCGCCGATTTGGGCTTGCTCTTCTTTATCGGGTATCAATATTTCAGCATCACGAATATTGTCAGAGTTTATTGACTCGAATGTTGAGCCTGTGCTTAACCGTGTCCAATAACCGTCTTGTTTCATTTTCGTCAGCGTCTGAAAAACGAACTCATTACCTCTAATCGCCGCAACTCCACGCCCTAAAACTACGCTATAATCAGTCTTTCCGACATCTCCAACGGGAGCACGAACTGATAAAATTAGGTCGCCTTTTTCTGCTTGCTTTGTGATTTGTGTTGTCCAAACGCGAGGAGCAACCCGCCCATTTTTCATATCAGCGTTGCCTTGAACCAATATATAATCGTTTGGGTCATCGGTGTAATTCTCGGATTTTGGGGACTGTCCCATAATAATTTGAGCGACATCACCCAACTCGCGCTGTTCCCAAGCGTCAGTAAATCCGTCGAAGCGAATTTCCGGCATGGTCACCCCATAGCGAGGGAACATTTTTTCGAGCATGGCTTTCTCGATGTTGACCGTTTTGCCGTACTCACGCTGATGAAGGGTGATGAGGTGGTCGAGGTTCTTGAAGAACACGCTGATTTGTTGTTGTTCTTTAATTCTTGGAACTAGTAGCGTAAATTTTTCAAATTCAGTTTT
>JAITPW010000074.1 GCA_031289255.1 Bacilli bacterium | reverse complement strand
AATTAAAATCGATACTTGCCCCAAAATACTTTTTAAAATTTTAGCAAATTCTGTGAAGAATATTGAGTTCCACTTTAATTTACTTCTATTTGAAAATATTGTTTGGAGAATAGTGCGTTTTCCAAAAGATAAATAATAATTAAACTGTTAACTTAACAGTTTTTTTTTAAAATAATGATGATATTTATTGTTATCTTATGTACTTTGTTGTTTTCACTTAGGCAAATATATTATAATATATAAAGGTGATTTTATGTTTAAAAAATTAAATGTCTTAGAAGGCAGTGTTATAACTTTAATCGCAATTAATTTGATTTTAATAATTTTTGGATTAATCGGTTTTTATGTGGAAATAATTCTGTTGATAATACTAGCTGTTGATATCATTATGAGTTATTTTTTAATAAAAAATATTAGATTAATCGGTAGCGATTTAAAGCATACTAAAAATATTTTGCCAACATCGATTATTAATGCTATTGAATTAGACCAATATGCTATCTTTGCTTATGATAAGGATGGTAGTATCAATTGGGAGAATGAACATTTTGTGAATAAATTTGGTACTCAAATTAATAAAAATTATCGTCGTTTATTTGGAGGTTTCTTTAATAAAAGTGTCTCTTCACGACCTAAGTTTTTAGAATATGACCATCATTTTTATGAAATTGTTAGTGAAAAAGAAACGATTATTTTAAAAGATGTTAGTCGTTTTGTGAAGATGCTTCAAAAGTATAAAGAAAGTAAGGGTTGTGTGGCTTTTATTAAGATTGATAATATTGATGATTTTAGTTCAAGTATTGATGATGTTACTTATCAAAGCTTATCAGGACAAACTCATCGTTTAATAATTGATGCTATTGGTAAAATAGATGGTGTTTTTAAGAGATATAAGAATGATTCTTATATCTTGGTCTTTAAACAAAATGATTTAAATAGTATTGTTGATATTCTGAAAACGACCGCTAATAATGTTAAAAATATTAGTGAGGATGAACATACTAGACTTACTTTATCAGTCGGAATTGCCTCACAATTTGAATTATTAAAAGAAAGTGAAAAAGCAGCTGGTTTAGCTTTAGATATTGCTTTAGCTCGTGGTGGTGATCAGATTGCTTTAAAAATAAGAGATAAAGAATATGAATTCTTTGGTCATGGTTCGGAAAGTATTGCGAAAAGAAATCGTGTTAATGTCAAAAGAATTAGTGCTAGTTTACAATCTTTAATTGAAGAAGCATCTAATGTCATCTTAATGACTCATCAGAATGCTGATATGGATGCCCTTGGTTCGTGTATGGGTATGGCATGTTTTGTAAAGCTGAATGATAAAGATGTTTATATCTGTGGTAGTGAGAATTCACTTGATCAAAATACGAAAGATGCTTATTTTAATTTAGAATTAAATAAAATGTATAAGTTATATTCAGAAAAAGAGCTTCTTAATATTTGTGATGAAAATACTTTATTAATTATTTTAGATACTTCTAATAATGATTTATTTGAATCAACTTTAGTTTATGAAACAATTGATCATATTGTTTATATTGACCATCATCGTCGCAATCGTGATTTTAAGAATACTCCTTTACTTTCTTATATTGAGCCTTATGCGAGCTCGACTGTTGAATTAGTAAGTGAATTATTGAATTTTCAAAATAAATCTTTTAAATTAGCAAGTGATGAAGCTACTTTAATGTTAGCAGGGATGATGGTTGATACATCTTATTTCACATTACGAACTGGGGTTCGAACTTTTGAAGCGGCAATGTTTTTAAAACAACAACAAGCTTCACCATTATTGGCCAAAGAAATTTTACAAGTAAGTCGTGATACTTATGAAAAGAAAGTAAGAATGATTCATGATGACAGTTATGTTTTGGATAATCATATTGCAATTACTAAATATGATAAAGAACCCATTACTAGAACATTATTAGCTCAAGTGGCTTTAGAATTACTAGAAGTTAAAGATATTATTGCTTCTTTTGTGATAGCACCCTTAGAAGATGGTCGCATTGGCGTTTCAGCACGTGGTAATGGTGATTTTAATGTTCAAAGAGTTATTGAAAAAATAGGTGGCGGTGGTCATTATTCCATGGCAGCAGCCCAAGTGAGTAAAGAAATTAATTTAGTGGAAAGAGAATTAATTAAAGCTATTAAAGAAGAGGAGAAGAATTAATATGAAAATTATTTTATTAGATGATATCAGAGGAAAAGGAAAAAAAGATGAAGTAATTGAAGTAGCTAGTGGTTATGCGATGCATTTAATAAGAGAGCATAAAGCTATTGATGCTAATAAGGTCACAATGAGTAAATTAAAAAATAAACAGATTGCTCAAGAGAATGAAGATCTTCGTTTAGAAAAAGAAGCTCTTGCCAATAAAATTATTCTTGAGAAAAAACCGTTATCTTTTACTTTGAATGTTGGTAAAGATGGTAAGGTTTTTAAATCAGTTTCTCATAAACAAATAGTTGATCGTATTTTTAAAGATTATTCGATAAAAGTTGAAAAGAAAAAGTTTAAATCAAAAGATAGTATTAATTCATTAGGTACTACTAAGGTTGCGATTGAGTTATTTAAAGGAGTTATTGCTACGATAGATGTAGTAATAAAAGCAGCCTAATGAGAACACTACCGCATAATATTGAAGCTGAACAGATGATTTTAGGAGCAGCTATTTTAAGTCGAAATGCTTTAGATGAGATGCTTACTAAATTAAGTCGTGATGATTTTTATTTTGGTAATCATCAAATTATTTTTGATATTATCAATAACTTAGTAGATGATCGTATTGCTTTAGACATCAGTACGATAACAGCTTTGTTGGTTGAAAAAAAACAATTAGATAATGTCGGTGGGGTTGAATATTTATCACAAATATCACAATCAGTCGTTACTAGTGTTAATATTGGTTATTATATCAATATTGTTTTAGATAAGGCTTTATTAAGAAATCTTATTCAAACTAGTGAAGCTATTGCCAGTGAAGCTTATGAACAAATTGAATCAACTGATGATTTAATTCAAAAAGCTGAAAAAGATATATTAGAAATTATCCGAAATCGTAAAACCAGTGATTTTAAGACTTCTAAACAAGTGGTAGCTGAGGTTCATGATAATATTATTGAATTAGGTAAAACCAAGACGGTCCTAACTGGTTTAAAAACTGGTTATGATCAATTAGATCGTATTACTAGTGGATTACAACGTGGTGATTTAATTATTCTAGCAGCTCGACCATCGGTAGGGAAAACGGCATTCGCTTTAAATATGGCTTCTAATGTTGCTGGTTATAATAATTTACCAGTCGTTATTTTTTCTTTAGAAATGGGAGCAGAACAATTAGTGAAAAGAATGCTTAGTGCTGAAGGACGTATTAATGGTGATAAATTAAAAAATGGTCAATTTGATGAAGAAGATTGGATTAAATATTCTAAAGCTCAAAAGATTCTAAATACCCGTGCTTTGTTTATTGATGATACTTCCGGAATAAGAGTTAGTGAAATTGCGAGTAAATGTCGTAAATTAGATCGTGAACAAAAGGGATTAGGTTTGATTGTTATTGATTATTTACAATTAATTGCTGGTAGTGATAATAAACGAGAATCACGCCAAGTTGAGGTAGCTGATATTTCTCGATCTTTAAAACTACTGGCAAGGGAATTAAAAGTTCCGATTATTGCTTTATCACAGTTATCACGTAGTGTTGAACAAAGATCGGATAAAAGACCGATGATGTCTGATTTAAGAGAATCAGGAGCTATTGAACAAGATGCTGATATCGTGACATTCTTGTACCGTGATGATTATTATAATGATGATACAGAAGCACAAGGAGTGGTTGAACTTATCATCGGTAAGCATCGTAATGGTGAAACAGGTAAGGTTCTTTTACATTTTGAAAAGGAACATAATAAGTTTTTAAATCCTGATATCATCCATCAAAATTAATAAGATAAAAAAGAAGGATATTATGAAAATATATAATTTTATTAGTGGTTCAAAGGGGAATTCGACTTTAGTAAGATGTGATGATTATAATATTTTAATTGATATTGGTAATACTAAGAAATATCTTTTAGAATGTCTTAGTAATATTAATTTAACTTTAGAAGACATTGATATTATTTTAATAACGCATTTTCACACTGATCATTTTAAAGAAGCTAAATATTTAGAAGATTTAAATATTTATAGTCGTTTAAATAAACATCATGATTTAAGTATTAATAAGGACAATATCTTTAATGATGTCATTATTAAACCTTTTAAATTAAGCCATGATGATGAGTGTTATGGTTATCAAATAAAAGATAATAATGAAGTTTATACTCATATCAGTGATACGGGTCTTTTAAAAGAAGAGTATTATAAATATATCAAAGAAGCTGATTATTTATATCTTGAATTTAATCATGATCCCCAATTACTCCAAAGGACTGATCGGCCAGCGCTGGTAAAAAGAAGAATTAGTTCTACTAAAGGGCATTTATCTAATCAAGAGGCAGCTGTTATTTTAGCACAAAGTAATGGTAAGTTAAAAGATTTATTAGTGGCTCATATTAGTGAAGAAGCTAATGATATTGATGTGATTGCTCAAGAAATAAATAAAGTATTTAATGATTTTGAAAAAGAAATTGATTTTAATATTCAATATACCGGTTTTATGAAAGTAAGTAGTTGTGGTAAGGAATCAGATAAGTGATGAAGATAAAAATACTATGTGTTGGTAAAATAAAAGAACATTATTTAAAAGAAGGCATTGATGAATTTTTAAAACGTTTAAAAGTTTATAGTAAGATTGATATTATTGAAGTAAAAGAAACTAAAATAAAAGATAATCCGCGGTTAATAGAAATAGATGAGGTTATCAATGAAGAAGGACATAAACTAATCGCTTTGATTGAAAAAGATGATTTTATTGTTACTTTAGATGTTAATGGTCAAGAAATTAATAATGTAGAATATACAGAAATACTTCAAAAAGCCTGGTTAAATGGTTATTCTTCTTTTGTTTTTGTGATTGGTGGAAGTTATGGTATCAGTAAAGAAGTTATTAAACGTGGTAATTTTAATTGGTCTTTTTCAAAGCTTACCTATACTCATCAGATGATTAGATTATTGCTTTTAGAACAAATATATCGTGGTTTTAGAATTATTAATAATGAACCATATCATAAATAAGATAAATGAAGAGGGATAAGGATGAAGTTTAATATTATTGCGATAATTGATGCTCAAGAACAATCGGTTTTAATGTGTTTACGAAATAAAGAACCTTATTTAGGTCTATATAATTTTGTCGGTGGTAAAGTCGAAATAAATGAAGATGATTTACAAGGAGCGTATCGGGAATTATTAGAAGAAACCGGAATTAGTAATGAAGATGTTACCTTAATCCATCTCTTAGATTTTATTTATCATCTCGAAAATAAAGAATTACAAGTTTTTGTCGGTAAACTAAATAAAGCCCTTATTTTAAAAGAGGAAAAGCATCATTTATCATGGATAGCTTTAACAAGCGATTTTAGTAATCTTAATTTGTATGCTGGAGATGGTAATATTTCTTATATCATTGAACAAATAAATCTAAATAAAAAGTCATTATGGTAAGTTAATACTTGGTATAATACTTTTTTTTTTGTATAATTGTAATGTTAGGAGTGATTTAAATGGATTTAAAAACAAAAAAGATTATTTTTTTATTAGACTTTATTTTTATTGTTATTGCGAATTTAGTGATCTTTTTCTTTAATTTACCAATATTATCATTAGTTATTGTTTATGCTATTGCTTTTGGTGTATTGAATTATGTTAAAAAACTATAATGATTAGCACCTTAAAATTACTAGCAAATGTACATTCATCATGGCATGAATTTTTAAGTAATAGTATTATTTATGATGAAACTTTTATTAATAATTTAAATGAAGCTTATCAAAGTAATACGTGCTTTCCGGATTATCAAGATATCTTAAGATTTATGCAATATCCTTTAAATGAAATTAAAGTAATTATTTTAGGCCAAGACCCTTATCATACTAAAGGGGTAGCCGATGGGTTAGCTTTTTCTAGTAAAGCAACAAAGATTCCCCCAAGCTTACGTAATATTTTTAAAGAATTAAATAATGATTTAGGTATTAATAATACTAGTCCTAATTTAGAATCTTGGGCTCAACAAGGAGTATGTTTATTAAATACTTATCTAAGTGTTAAAGAAGGCTTACCTAAATCGCATCATTATTTAAGATGGGATCTTTTTATAAAACCATTAATTAAATATTTAGATCATTATCAATCATTTATTTTTGTTTTATGGGGTAATAGTGCCCAGGATTATGAACGTTTTATTAATAATGGTTATCTTATTAGAGGAGGACATCCTTCACCATTATCGCAAAGATATTTTATGAATGGTCATTATTTTAGTAAGATTAATGCTTTATTATTAAAACAACATTTATCACCAATTGATTGGCGAACATATTAAAAAAGAGGGGGTCTTAGGATGCTATTTAGTGATATCTCAGCCGTTTTAGCATATATTGAACAGAAAACAAACTTTCAATTAGGATTGTTACGAGTTCAAGAATTTTTAAATAAAGCCCATTTAGATTATCACAAGATTAAATTTATTCATATAGGTGGGACTAATGGGAAGGGTAGCACAACTTTCTATCTAGCAAATATCTTGATAAATAGTGGTTATAAAACGGGAATGTTTTCTAGTCCTAGTTTAGAAGCTCATAATGATCGTATTAGAATAAATAATAATTTTATTAGTGATGAAAGCATTATCGCTTTTGTGAATGAGTATTATGATTTAATTGAAGAAACACAGGTAACGATGTTTGAAATTGATGTCGTGATGGCTTTAGATTACTTTATAAAAAATGATGTTGAAATAGCGGTTATGGAAGTTGGTATGGGTGGAAGGTATGATGGAACTAATATTATTAATCCTTTAATAAGTGTCATTACTAATATTGGTTTAGATCATCAACAATACTTAGGAGCTTCTAAAGCTGAGATTGCCACTACTAAAGCAGGTATTATTAAAGAGAATGGTCTATTAATAACTTCTGAAAATGATCAGCAGTGTTTAGAAATAATCCAAAATGAAGCTAATTTAAAACATGCTCAAGTTATTGAAGTTAAATCTGCTCATGTTCATAGTTTAAAACCCATTATCTTTGATTATCAAGAATATTATCATCTAGAACTGGCTTCTTTAGCTGATTATCAAATCAAGAATGTAAGTATGGTCTTAGAGATTATAAAAGTTCTAAAAGTTAAATTTGGTTTTAATATTAGTGAAGAAATAATTCGTTGTACTTTGCTTAATATTAAATGGCCAGGACGTTTTGAAGTAATGAGTTACCATCCTTTTATTGTTATAGATGGCGCCCATAATGTTGAAGGGATAAGCGAACTAAGTAAAATTTTAGATAAATATCAGGAATATCATAAAACGATTGTTTTTGCAGCTTTAAAAGATAAACAAACAGATGATATGGTCAAACTTTTAATTGATACTAAAAGTGAAGTTATTATTAGCGAATTTGCATTTTATCGTACTAAAAAAGCCATTGATATTAATAAGAATTTTAATTTAGAAGTCCAAGAGAATTATGAAGATTATCTTATTAATAAAATAAAGCTAATGAATGAACAAGACATGTTGATAATAACAGGTTCATTATATTTTATTAGTGAAATTAGAAAATTATTACTTAATATTATATAAAAGAGGTTAGAAAATGAAAAAAATTAAAATAGGCTTATTAGGTTTAGGAGTAGTTGGTAGTGGAAGTATTGATTTACTTAGAAGTAGTGCTTTAAAGATTAAAGAGCTTTATCATGTCGAACTAATTATTAGTAAAGCTTTAGCTCATTCCCAAGCCAGTATTGATAAAAGAGAGGGCTTAGATGATTTTAATCTAACCTTAGATATTGATGATATTATCAACGATCCCGAAATTGCTATTGTCTTAGAATTGATGGGAACGATAGAACCAGCTAAATCTTATATTATGAAAGCCTTAAAAGCTCATAAACATGTCATAAGTGCTAATAAAGACTTAATTGCTCAACATGGGATGGAACTAATTACATGTGCTAATGACAATAAAGTATCATTTTATTATGAAGCAGCTGTGTGTGGAGGGATTCCCCTTCTAAGAACTATTACTAATAGCTATGCTAGTGATGATATCAATAAAGTAATAGGGATTGTGAATGGGACAACTAACTATATTTTAACTAAAATGAATGAAGAACGCGTATCTTATGAAGTAGCTTTATTAGAAGCTCAACGATTAGGTTTTGCAGAAAGTGATCCTACCAATGATGTTTTAGGTTATGATGCTGCTTTTAAGATGGGAATTCTTACTTATTTTGCCTATGGGATGTTTCTTAAACAAGAAGATATTATTAAAGATGGAATTACTAATATCAAAGTAGATGATCTTGAATATGCTACTAATAATGAATATCTTATTAAATTAGTTGGTAGCAGTATTAAATATAGTGAAGGCATTTATGTTGAAGTAATGCCTACTTTAATAAATAAGAAACATTTATTAGCCCATGTTAATAATGAAATGAACGGTGTTTATATCTATTCTAATGCGCTTAAAGAAGCCTTATATTATGCCCCTGGAGCTGGTGCTTTACCAACCGCTAACTCAGTAATTAGTGATGTCTTACAGGTTGTTAAAGATATTAATAATAATACTTATCAGCGTTTTAATCACTATAATAAACCGGTAAGTTTAGCTTCAAACCAAGAAATAATAGCTAGTTATTATTTTAATATTAAGATTAATAAACTCGATGATCTGAAAAGTTTAATTGCCCAAGTAAGTAATGCTAAGATGATAACTAATGTAACTTATAAAGAAATTGATGATAATAAACAAGGTTATTTTATAATTAAAGATATTAATAATAATGAATGTGAATGTTTTACTAAAAATATTATCAATATTAATGGTGAGATAATCAATAAATTTAAAGTTATTGATTAAGAGTAATTTTTAAAGTATTTGAGCTTAATTTTTAAAATATAATGTAGTATTATTATAAAAATAATGACAAATTTATGATAGTTGTTTACTTTATATTTTTTAAATAGTAAAATAGATTAGAAAACAAGGAGTGCGATAAAAAATGATATTAAATCCAATGAAAGAACAAATCAAAGGAAAAAGCATTAAAATGGTATTGACGGAAGGACATGACCCACGAGTATTAGAAGCGGCCAGTCTATTATTAAAAGATGAAATGGTTTTACCAGTATTAGTTGGTGATATTAAAGTAATTGAAGCTTTAGCAGCACAGCATAATTGGGATATTAGCGGTTGTGAAAAAATAGATATTGAAACCTATCCAGCCTTTAACGATATGGTTGAGACAATGGTTGAATTACGTAAAGGAAAACAAAGTGCTGAAGAATGTGCACAGATGTTAAAACAAGCTAATTATTTTGGAACTATGTTAGTTAAGATGGACTTAGCAGCTGGTTTAGTTGGTGGAGCTACTTATTCAACAGCTGATACTGTTCGTCCAGCATTGCAATTAGTTAAAACTAAACCAGGTAGTAAAACGGTTTCTAGTTCAATGATTTTATATAAAGATGACAAGAAATATATTTGTGGTGATTGTGCTATTATTATTGATCCTACTAGTGAAGATTTAGTTGAAATTGCTAAAGAGATGGCCCAAACCGCTCGTGTTTTTGGGATTGATCCTAAAGTAGCCTTCTTATCATATTCAACTAAAGGTAGTGGTAAAGGTCCGGCTGTCGACAAAGTAGTCGAAGCTATCAAGTTAATTGATAAGATGGCTGTAGATTTTGCTTATGATGGTGAATTACAATTTGATGCTGCTTTTGTACCAGAAGTAGGTCAATTAAAATCACCTGGTTCAACAGTAGCAGGTTATGCTAATGCCTTTGTTTTTCCAGGAATAGAAGCAGGAAATATTGGATATAAAATGGTTCAAAGATTAGGGGATTATAATGCTTTAGGACCAGTCTTACAAGGTTTAAATGCCCCAATTAATGATTTAAGCCGTGGGTGTTCAATGAAAGATGTTTATGAGCTTTGTATTGTAACTGCTGCTCAATCATTAAACTAAATAAAGGAGAGTACTTATGGATTATCAAGTAGCCTTAGTAACAGGAGCAACTGGTGATATTGGTAAAGCTATTGCTCAAGAATTAGTAAAGAATGGCATGAAAGTAGTGATTACTGGTCGTAATCAAGAAAAACTAAATAAATTAGCTTCAGAACTTAAAGATGGAGTTGTTTATTACGATACTTTTGATATTAATGATTATGAAGCGATGAAGAAGTTCTATCAAGATGTTAAAGATCAAGGTATTACAATTGATGTTTTAGTTAATAATGCTGGTTTAGCATTAGGATTAGCTGGTTATCAAGATAATGAAGTCAGTGATATTATTACGATGTTAGATACTAATATTAAATCAGTAGCTCTTTTATCTCATTTGGTTTTACAAGATATGAAGCTTGCTAATCATGGCCATATTATTCATATTGGTAGTGTTGCTGGACAATTTGCTTATGCTAATGGAGCTATCTATTGTGCTAGTAAAGCAGCCGTTAAAACCATGGCTGATGGGATGCGCGTTGATTTAGTACAAAGTGATATTAAAATTACGACAATTCAACCTGGAATGGTTGAAACTAATTTTAGTATGGTAAGATTTAAAGGTGATAAAGCTAAAGCAGATGCTGTTTATCAAGGTATTGATGCTTTACAACCAATTGATTGTGCTAATGCGGTATGGTTTTGTTTAAACCAACCCAAAAGATGTCAAATTTCAGAATTAACATTACTTGCTAATCAGCAAGGAAATGCTTTTACTTCATATAAGAAGTAAAGTAAAAGAACATTATCTAAGAGATAGTGTTCTTTTTTTGATTATAAAAAAATCCCCAAGATAAGGGATTTTATTTTTTTATGGTGTCCTCGCACGGGTTCGAACCGTGGACCCACTGATTAAGAGTCAGTTGCTCTGCCAGCTGAGCTACGAAGACATGTGCAATACTATTATAAAATAAAAGGACTTAGATTTCAAGTATAGTTTTTTTTGATAGAATAATAATTTTATTTAGATAGTTGTCTTTAATAATGGTTTTGTTATAATGGAATTAGAAAAAGAGGGATGATGATATGAAAAATTTAGTTAATAATGATTTATTTAAAAACATCAAGGATGATGATATCGATAATATTATCAAAGAATTTAAATTAGAAAAATATGATAAAAATAAGCTAATATTTATGGAAAAAGATATTATTGATCGTTTTTTTATTATCGAACAAGGAAAAATAGAAATAAGTAAATTTGATATTGATGGGAAAAAGAATATCGTAACTATTCTTAATACTCAAGATATGTTTGCAGAATCAATAGCTCTAGCTATGACTAATATTAGTCCTTATACGATTACTACTTTAGAAAAGAGTAATATCTATCATATAGAAGTAAAAAATTATCTTAATTTAATTACTAAATATCCAATTCTAGCTATCAATATGAATAAAATATTAGCAATAAAAAACACATTTTTAACTTTTAAAATAGATTGTCTTTCTAAAAGAAGTATTAAAGATAAAGTGCATGAATTATTAAGGTATTATGCGATTATTAATGATTCTTTTGAAATTGCTTTACCATTTAATAAAACTAATCTAGCTGATTTTTTATGTGTCGATCGTTCTGCATTAAGCCGTGTTCTAACAAAGATGATTGATGATAATATTTTTAGCTATCATCATAATAAATATTATTTAAATAAAGAATTTTTTAAAATGTGATAATTATCACATTTTTATTGTGTAGTTGATGTTATTATCTTCTTAGGAGATGATAGAAATGATTAAAAAAATGTATTGTTATCAGTGTCAAGAGACTGCTAATAATGAAGCTTGTGAGATTAAGGGGGTTTGTGGTAAAGATAATGAACTTGCTAATTTAATGGATATTTTTAAATATAGTTTAAAAAGACTAGCCAAAGAAGCCATTGATAATGATAAACGTACTAAAGAAATTGATTTGTTTATCATGCAAGGATTATTTAAGTTAATTACTAATGCTAATTTTGATAAAGAAGTCTTTAAACAAGTCATTAATAATAGTTATTATTTAATCAAACAAATAAATGACTTAGCTGATGATTATGTTTTTAATGATGATTCATGGCAAACAATTGGTACTCAAAAAGAAGTTGATCTTGATTTAAGAGGAGTTAAAGAGTTAATTATTACTGGTTTAATGGGTCTGGCAGCTTATCATAACCATGCTGTAGTTTTAGGTTATGAAGATATAAGTATTCATGATTTTACTATTAATACGCTAGCTACTATTGATGATATTCATGATTTAGATACTTTAATTGGTCTTGTTGATCAAACTGGAGCATTTGGAGTACAAGGAATGGCATTATTAGATAAAGCTAATACGCAAAGTTTTGGTCAACCAGAAATTACTAATGTTAATATTGGGGTTAATAAACGGCCAGGAATCTTAATAAGCGGTCATGATTTAAGTGATATTGCCCAATTATTAGAGCAATCAAAAGATAGTGGTGTTGATATTTATACGCATAGTGAGATGTTACCAGCCCATTATTATCCTCAATTAAAAGCTTATTCTCATTTAGTAGCTAATTATGGTGGAGCTTGGCATACGCAAAGAAAAGATTTTTCGACATTTAATGGTCCAATCTTATTTACAACAAATTGTATTGTTCCACCTTTAGATGATGCTAATTATAAGGATCGATTATATAGTACTGGTAATGCTGGTCATCCTGGTTTTAAATATATATCTTATCGCGATGGAAAAAAAGATTTTAGTAGTATCATTGCTCATGCTTTACAATGTTTACCTCCTCAAGAAATTGAAACCGGAAATATTGTTGGTGGATTTGCTCATAATCAAGTATCATTATTAATTGATAAAGTTATTGAAAATATTGAAAATGGTTCAATTAGAAAATTTATGGTAATGGCTGGTTGCGATGGTCGTCAATTAACCCGTTCTTATTATGCTGAGTTTGCTCAAGGTCTAGAAAAAGATACGATTATATTAACAGCAGGTTGTGCTAAATATCGTTATAATAAATTAAATTTAGGTGATATTAATGGGATTCCACGAGTTTTAGATGCTGGTCAATGTAATGATTCATATTCTTTAGTACTCATTGCTTTAAAATTACAAGAACATTTTAACTTAAAAGATCTTAATGATTTACCGATTGCTTACAATATTGCTTGGTATGAACAAAAAGCGGTTATCGTTCTTTTATCATTATTACATTTAGGTATAAAAAATATTAAATTAGGTCCTACTTTACCAGCTTTTATTACCCCTAATGTCGCTAATTTTTTAGTAGAAAACTATCAAATTAGTACAATTGATAATGTTGAAGATGATCTTAAAAATATCGGATAAGAAATAATCGTTAAATATCTAAAAAAAGGAGCTGATAAGGGCTCTTTTTTAATAAATTATCATAATATTATTTGCTTTATTCTTTAAAATGTCATATAATATCTAAGACACATTAGTGTCATTTTGTAGCCCCGGAAATCTACAAAATGATTAGGAGGAAATAAAATGCGTCAAACAACAATGGCAAATGCTAATACTGTTGAACGTAAATGGTTTGTGGTTGATGCTACTGACTTAACTTTAGGTCGTCTAGCAACCCAAGTTGCCACTATTCTTAGAGGTAAACATAAACCAACATATACACCACATGTTGATTGCGGTGATTATGTAATTATTATTAATGCTGATAAGGTAAAATTAACTGGAAACAAACTTGAGAAAAAAATGTATTACAATCATTCAAGACACATTGGTGGATTGCGTGTGCGTAGTGCTAAAACAATGATTGAAAAGTATCCTGTTGAAATGCTTGAAAGAGCTATCAATGGAATGTTACCACATAATACTTTAGGAACTTTAATGGGTAAGAAACTATTTGTTTATGCTCAAGATAGTCATCCACACATGGCTCAAATGCCAGAAGTATTAGAAATTAAAGCATAGAAAGGAAGAATATAATGTCACAAGTACAATATCGTGGAACAGGACGACGTAAAAGTTCTGTCGCTAGAGTAATTTTAGTACCAGGAACTGGTAATATCACTATTAATGGACGAGATGTGAAAGAATATCTTCCATTTGAAACTTTAATTAGTGATTTAACACAACCATTAGTACTTACTAACACCAGAGATAAATTTGATGTTAAAGTAAATATTTATGGAGGAGGATTTACTGGACAAACTGGAGCAATTAGATTAGGAATCACTCGTGCTTTAATGGAAGCAAGTTCTGATTACCGTCCTGGTTTAAAAGCAGCTGGTTTTGTAACTAGAGATGCTCGTGTTAAAGAACGTAAAAAATACGGTCTTAAAGGTGCTCGTAAAGCACCACAGTTCTCAAAACGTTAATTTATTTAAGCAAACTAAAGTACAACAATCAGGTTGTGCTTTTTGTTTTATCTTTTAAATCATATATTAATGACAACAAGTATTTTATGATGATGTTTTGAGGTTAAAAAAACACTAATAATTTAATAATTATAAGTGTTTTTTTATTTTATTTAGTTGAAGTTGTTTTAGGTATTTTTTCAATTTTAGTAGCATCAAAAGGCATCTTTTGAGTCCGTAGCGGATTATTGCCATCAGCATTACTTGGTTTTAAGCCTTCGACATAATAATTGTTGCTTGGAAATTGGGGTTTAACTAATTCTAAGTTAACATCCATACGATAACTAGCATAAGCAATATCATTTTCACTTGGGAAGACCATGGAATGACCATTGATCATGCCGGTTGAACCACTGATATATAATTTTTCAATGTCTAAATTTAGACCGTTACTAAGGATGATTTCATATAAAGAAGTTAAATCATTTTTACTTAAATCAGTACTCATGTGTTGAGAAACTACACTCATTAATTTATTAACGGTATTTAAATTATTTATTTTAGTGATTTTTTTAAGAATAGCCTCAATCACAATTTGTTGATTGCGACCGCGATAGAAATCACCACCATCTTGATTATAACGATTACGAGCAAAAGCTAGGGCTATTTCACCATCCATTTTATTATTTTGACCTTCAATCCAACAGATTGTTCCTTTAACACCATGTGAGTTTTGTTCACAAACTTTAGAACCAGCACCATTGATATTATTGATAGGAACATCAATATCAATGCCATCAAGGGCATTGACTAAATCAACGACTCCGACAAAGTTAATACGGAGCGTATAATCAATATCAATATCATATAATTTTTCAAGGGTTGCCTTCATACATTCGGTTCCCCCATAGGCAGCAGCATGTGTTAGTTTATCTTTACCATACATCAAACATTGTATTTGAACATAAGAATCACGAGGCGTTGACAAAGTAGTAATACGTCCTGTTTGCGGATTAAAAGTGACAAGGATATTAGAATCACCATTAGCAACTTCATCGATATCATCAGAACGAGAATCGATTCCCGAAACAAGAATGGTAAACGGTTGTCCGTGCAGATATTTATTGTCATCACTATTTTTTTGAGTCGATTCAAAAGTTGTCACAATTTTATAATCATCTTGAGCATTCTTGTTGATGGCTAGTAATTTTTTATCGTTTAGGTTTTTAATGCTTATTAAATCAACTTTATTATCGTTTAAATCTTTAATCGCATTCTCAAGATTATCATAGACTTTAATATTAGTCGTTTTATTAAGTTTTTCAACTTCTTCAAGGGCCATTGTCCCATTTTCATATGAAGTTATTGGTTGGACACCTATTTTAGTGGTACTAGTAATATCTTCTACTTTATTAATAACACTATTTTTTTTCGCAATCAATGAAGTAGAATAGACAGTTTTACTATTCGCATTCATTTTAGATAATAAACTATTATAACCAAGCAGTAGTTTGTTGACCTGGAAGAAACCAAAGCATAAAACAATACTTACCAAAATAGTAATTACTTTTTGCCAAGTCTTTTTAAAACAATGATTTATTAAGAAGTTATAAAAGATTATAACTACAAATAGTAAAAAAGCTAGTACAATAAATTTATTTATCGTATTCAATTTCATTGATGGAAATGAATAGATAAAATGACCTAAAGTAAGTAATGATATCATTGTTAGAAATATTATTAGGATAATACGGATTTTTTTATTCATAATATGACCTCCATTGAACAATTATACTAAAATTATGATAATTTTACCATTATTTATTAGTATTTACACATTTATAATTCTTCATTATAGTATAATGTATATTAGTGAGGTGTTATTTTTGATAAATAAGAAAAGTATTGTGATTGTCATAAGTTTAATATTATTAGGTGCAACTATTTATTTGTGTGAATCATTATATGGGTGGCAGTTATTACACTGATGAACTTTAAAAATTTTAATAAACAACAACAAGAGGCCATTACTAGTGAAGCACCTTATATTAAAGTAATCGCTGGGGCCGGTTCTGGGAAAACAGCAGTTTTAACTAATCGCATTGTGAATTTAATTGTCAATAATAATGTACCATCACGGCATATTTTAGCAATTACTTTTACTAATAAAGCGGCTAAGGAAATGAAAGAACGAATTTTATCTTTATTAAAGGTTGATCAATTTGAGGGCGTTATTTCTACTTTTCATAGTTTATGCTTACGAATTTTAAAAGAAGATATTAATTTATTAGGATATCAACGTAATTTTAGTATTATTGATAGTGATGATCAAAAAAAGATTTTAAAACTTATTAATAAAGAATTAAATTATGATGATAGTGTTTTTAAGATTAATAGTATCTTAAGTTATATTTCAAGTATTAAGAATGATTTTGGTTATTATTTAGATGAAGATACTAAAGCTATTTATGATGAATATTTTGAATTATATAAGAAACATTTAAAGAATAATAATAGTGTTGATTTTGATGATTTAATTATTTTATGTAATGAGTTATTTAAGAATCATCCTCATATCCTGGAGAAGTGGCGTTATCGTTATCATTATCTTCATGTTGATGAGTTTCAAGATACTAATCATAGTCAATATCAGTTAGTTAAGTATCTCGGTAAAGATTTAAATGTTTTTGTGGTTGGTGATCCTGATCAGAACATTTATAGCTGGCGGGGAGCCCAAATTGATTTTATTATTAATTTTGAAAACGATTTTAAACCAGCTAAGATTATTAAATTAGAATATAATTATCGTAGTAGTAAGCATATTTTAGATGTTGCTAATAGCTTGATTAAAAATAATAGTAATCGAATTGATAAGGTTTTAAAAGCAACGATTGATGAAGAGGATTTAAAGGTAGAACAGTTTGTTGGTCGTCATGATTATAATGAAGCTGAGTATGTTATTAATAAGATTTTAACTTTAACTAATAATGATGATCATATTAACTATCAAGATTTTGCGATTCTTTATCGGGCTAATTATATTTCAAGGGTCTTTGAACAGGAATTGTTGAAACATGATATTCCTTATCAAGTCATTGGTGGAATCAGATTCTTTGATCGTAAGGAAATTAAGGATTTAATTGCTTATTTAAAAGTGATTGATAGTTTTGATAATTTATCATTATTAAGAATAATTAATGTTCCTAAAAGGAAAATAGGCGATCGTAGTATCGATAAATTAATTGCTTATGCTAATAATCATAATCTAAGTTATTTTAATGTTTTAGAAAATCATCTTGATGAATTAAAATTAAGTAATACTCAAAATATTAATATTATGACTTTTATTAAAGATATTAAGATATGGCAAGAACAAGCGCTTATGGTACCTGATTTAATGATTGCTATTACCGCTAAGTATGATTTAATTAGTGATTTTCAAGTAAGTAGTAATGAGTATCAATCAAAGGCGGAGAATCTTGAAGAAATTATTAATTATGCTAAAAGTACTAGTTATAATTTAGGAGAATTTTTACAGGCTATTTCTTTAGAGACAAGTTATGAAGATCAAAGTGATAATGATAAAGTTAATTTAATGAGTATTCATAGTGCTAAAGGATTAGAGTTTAAATATGTTTTTGCTTGTTTTCTATGTGATGGTATCTTTCCGAGTCGTTTTGCTTTAGATAAAGATGATTTAGAAGAGGAACGTCGTCTAGCATATGTTTGTTTTACTAGAGCAAAAAAACAGTTATTTATTTCTTCTCATACAGCAGGTTATAATTTTCAAAGAATGTCTAGTTCTATTTTTATTAAGGAAATAGATGATCATTTATTAGATAAATATGGTAATTATTTACATGATAGTTATTTAGTTCCTGAAATTAGCGAAGAACAAATGATTGTTAATCAAAATATTGATACGGATTATCAGGTTGGTGAAATAGTGATGCATCCTAAATATAAAAAAGGTGTTATTATTAGTATCAATGATGTTGTTTTAACCATTGCTTTTGAACATCCGATTGGGGTTAAGACTATTAATGGAAATTTTGTAAGAAAAGTATGATTATTATGTCATTAGTAAAGTATTTTATGATATAATGTAGAATGTTTAAGTTTATAGGTGGAGGTAAGGTTAATGAAATATAAAATGTTAGTATTGGTATTATTTGTATTATTATCAACTACTATTAATGCAGCAGTAATTACGAATGGTGATAAAGAGGCTTTTAGTGTTAATGGTCAAAGTATTAATAACGAGCGTATTTATAATGAAATATTAGGAACAACTAGTTATCAATATTTACTTGATGTTATTGATTTTAAAGTTATGAGTGAAAAGTATGCTAAAGATAGTCGTTTAAATGATTATCTTAATGATCAGTATGAAGCGGCCATTAAGGATCAAGATATTAAGAATTTATATGATTTAGTGGGGGCTAAGGATAAAGAAGATTATCTTTTAAAAGCAGGAATCAAACTAAATGCGTTGCGAGAACTAGCAAGTATGGATGCAGCTTATAATAAGGTTTTTACTGATTATCAAAAAGAATATGTTTATGAACATAAGTTATCAGGTGAAATAAAAATATATCATTTATTAGTTAGTCCAGAGATTACTATTAATGATAGTAATGATCCTAAGAAAAAGGAACAAGCACTTGCTAAAGCTAATACTAAAGCTCAACAAGCAATCAGTGATTTAAATAATAAAATGAGTTTTAAGGATGCTGTTAAAAAATATAGTAGTGATTTATTAAGCGAAGATGGTTATTTAGGAACATTTACTATTGATACCGCAAAGTCTAAACAATTGGATCAAAGTATTATTAATGAAGCTTTTTCATTAAAAAATAAGACTTATTCTAGTAAACCAATTAATAATAAATATGGTTATGAGATTATTTATGTGGAAGATATTAAGCCTAAAGTAACTCCAGAACAAGCAAAGAATGAAATAAGTAAAATTCTTTATAATATGTATAATAATAATAATCCTTATCTAAGAAGCTATGCTTTAATGCTTTTTAGAAAAGAAAATAGTTTATCATTAATGGATAATCAAATGTCAAAACAATATGCAAATGAGATTATTAAAAGCAAGGGGACATATCTTACTTATGATCCAAATAATAATCCTTATATGAATTATGGATACTAGGAGGATTGCTGTTATGAAATTAAAGAAAATTATATTATTAATGATACCTTTTATTTGTCTAGGTATTGTTTGGAAGATAAATGCTGATTCAGCAGTCGTAATTAAGATGGCTAATATGGAAGCTAATACTGATGAAGTGTTTAAGGAAGCTTTAAGTGCTAATAAATCGCAAGCTATTCTTAATATTATTGATGAACAATTATTAAATAAGGATTATTCTTATGAAAAAAATGATGATGTAAAAACGAAAGTTAATGAACAAATTGATCAAATTAAAAGTAATAATCCAACCTTAATTAATGAGTATGGGGTAAAAGATGAATTTGAATTGCTTAAAAAAGTAGGTAGTGTTATTGGTATTCAAAGAAAAGTTTATGCTCAAGATTATTATAATAAAACACAAGTAACTGATAAGACTTTAAAAGCTTTATATGATCAAAGAGCTGGGGAATTAATTAATTATAAGTCTTTAACTTTAGATTTAAATTATTTTAGTAATGATCCAAGTAAATTAAAAAGTGCTTTAGAAGATGTTAAAGCTCAACTTGCTAAAGCTAATAAAGATAATATTACGGAAATTTTTGATAATTTAGTAAAAAAATATCCACCTTTACAAGAAACTACTCCCTATGGTGAGGCTGTTGAACGTGAGGGTGTTAATGCAACTTTATTAAAAACCTTAGATAAATATCAATATTTAGAGTTTAATAAAGAACCTATTGTTATTGATCAAGTGAATTATTTTGTTTTAAAAAATGATAAAGGTGAAAGAACACCTTTTGCCCAAAGTAAGGATCGCTTAAAAGAATTACAATATGAAAAAGCAGTGGCTGCTAATGCTTCTTTAAATGATTATTATCTAGTTTTATTAAGAAATAAAGCGAGTATTAAATTTAAAGATGAAATTAATGAGGTTCGCTATCAAGCAGCCAATAATAAGATTATTAGTGATTATCAAAAAGCATTAAAGGGGGCTAAATAATGGCGCGAAAAGTAAATAGTGGTTATAGTCCTTATGCTAAGAAAAGACGAAAAGTAGTCAAGAATGATAAAAAAACTCATCCTCATGCTCATTTAATTGATGAAATTAAAAATCCTAAGAAAAAGACTTGGGTATATGTTGTCATTGTTGTCATTATTATTGTTATGATTGGTTCTTTAATTTTGCCTTATTTTATTGGAACTAAACAAAGTGATTATTCTTTACCTGATACCGTTTTAAAAGCTGGTGATGAAGGTACTCAAGATAGTTATTCTGCTCAGTTAATAAGTCTTGGGGAGACTTTTAATCGTCAAGAAAAAGATTATTATGTCATAATTGGGAAACAAAGTGATTTAAGTTCAGTGCTTAGTAATATGGGTAATAAGGTCTATTATTTTGTAAATACTGATAGTGCAGAAAATGCATTAGCTCTTCAGGATGTTAGCAAAGCGGTTGCCTTACCGCAAAAAGCTAGTGAAATCAAAATAACTAAGGATATGGCCATGATTCATATTAAAGATGGTAAGAGTGTTGCTTTTTATAACAATAAAGATGAAATTTTAAAGAGTATTAAATAAGCTGCTAAGGCAGCTTTTTTATCAATAAGAGAAGGTGATATTATGGGCGAGTTACTGGCTGATAAAATAAGACCTACTAAGTTAACTGATATTATTGGACAGGAACATTTAGTTGGTCAAGATGGTATTATTAAAAAGATGATTGATCAAAAACAATTAATGTCAATGATTTTATATGGTAGTGCGGGAATAGGTAAAACAACATTAGCTCGGATTATTGTCAATAATTTTGGTAGTGATTATCAAGAATTAAATGCGACTAATTCTAATAAAAAAGATTTAGAAAATGCTGTTGCTCTAGCCCGAATGGTTGATAATTTTATTTTAATTATTGATGAGATCCATCGCTTAAATAAAGATAAACAAGATATTCTTTTACCACATATTGAGAGTGGTTTAATAACATTGATTGGTCTTACTAATACTAATCCCTATCATAGTATTAATCATGCCATTAGATCACGGACTATTCTTTTAGAATTACGACCAATTAATAATGATGATATGAAAATTTTTGTTAGTAAATTAATTGTTCAAACACCAATTATTAATTATCAATATTTAGATAAAGTAGTTGATGCTATTATTAATTATGCGAATAAAGATGTGAGGTATGCCATTAATTTAATTCAATTATTAAGTATTAATTATGATAAAGATCTTACCTTTGATAAGCTAATGGCTCCTATTAAAGCCAATGTTAGTATTGATAAAAACAGTGATTATTATTATGATGTTATCTCAGCTTTACAAAAAAGTATTAGAGGTAGTGATGTTAATGCTGCTTTAATATATTTAGCTATTTTAATATTAGCTGAAGATTTAGATATTATTGAAAGACGCTTAAGTGTTATCGCTTATGAAGATATTGGACTTGCTAATCCGATTGTTGTTGATCGAACTTTAAATGCTTTAAAAGTAGCTCGTATGGTTGGTTTTCCTGAAGCGAGAATTCCTTTAGCATTTTGTGTCATTGATTTAGCTTTATCTTCTAAATCTAATAAAGCTAAAGAAGCGATGGATAGTGCTTTAGGAATTGTTCAAAATAATACCTATACTATTCATGATTATCTTAAAAGTACCCCAGGTGATTATCATCAAAAAGATAATTATTGGGCTGTTCCTTATGAACAAAAACATTTAATTCAATATTTACCAGATAGTATTAAGGATATTAAAATTTATGATCCTAAACGAAAATCTTCTTATGAAAAGCATCTAGCCTTATTTAATGATTTTTTAAATCAAATTGAAAGAACGACTGATTTAGATACTTTATTAACTAAAATTAAGAAAAATAATAAATAAATAATAAAATAAAAAAGATATTTCATGTTTCATATAGGAACTAAATATTTTTTTTGTTATAATGTAGTTGACTTTAATAAACATGGCGATGAGGTGTAATATGCAAAACTATTATTATATTAAAGAAGAATTAGTAAAACAAAACAAGACTTTAGCATGGCTGGCTAAAGAAACGATGGTTTCTAAAAGCTATTTATCAAAGTTAATTAATAATAAAGTAAGCGATCCTGGTAGTGCTAAATTAAAAGCTATTCATCAAGTATTAGGTATTGTTTATGAAGATACTAAAGATAATAAGTATAAAGCTTTTTTGATTGATGCTAATTGTTTAAGTATTACTAAATATTTATTTGTAGCTCAAAAATGTTTGTTAGAAAATTATGATATTTATATTTTATATGATAACATCAAAGATAATAAACCGATCAATATTAGAAGATTCTATGATTATTTAAACTTTACCTATTCAAAAATATATTTAGTTAATAAAGAAAAATTAATACGTTTATTAAGTAGAAACTTATATGATGAAATCATTAGTTTTAATGATGAATTTAGTTTTTTAAAAAAAATACCAATTACTAATGTAAAATTAAATAATGAAGAATTTATTAAGTTAAATAATATTAAGAATAAATCATTTCTTTTTCTAAGTAATGATAAAGAACATCTAAGTATTTTATTAAAGGCTTTAAAGCTAAAAACAGGTTATGCTATTGACGATTTTAATCGGATTGATAGCAATGATTTAACTGGTAATAGTATTATTGAAAAACAGCTTGAAATAATAAAAAAGGTTTATCATGCTTCACATTATAATCACATTTACTTAGTTGGTAATGAATATTTAATGTTTAATCAAGTTATTGAGGATAAAGATTATCAAAAAGGTTTAATAAAATTTAAGGAATATCTAACTTTATTTGATTATATTATTACGATTGATTTTATGATTAACGATATAAGTCATAAGAAAAGAAATGATGTTAATAATAAAATAGGACGACTTAGTAAATTAGAAGGTTTAAAAATAAAGAGTAATGATTTTGAGGAAATTATAAATATTATTACTAAATTCTTGGAGGAAAAGAAATGAAAATAAAATTAGTTTTTGATAGTACTATCGGGTATTCTCAATCGGAAAAAGAATTAAATAATATCGCGATTACCCCCTTTATCATCAATGATAATGGTGATATTTATCATGATAATGTCGATATTGATCCAGTTGAATTTTGTCAATTATATAATAAAAATAATTTTATTAAGACTTCGCAACCTAATATCCATGAAACAGAAGTTCTTTTTAGAGAACTGTTAAAGGAATACGATGAAATTATTTATTGTCCATTACCAGAACCACTATCAGGAACTTATGCTAGTGGGGTTATGATTGCTAATGAAGTTGATCCTAAGCGTATTAAAGTAGTTGACTTAAATTCCGGTTTAGGAATGATGCGCTTACTAGGTAAAGTCGGTAATGAAATGATAAATCAAGGTAAAACTAGTGATGAGATAATAGCTTATTTTAATCAGGCTCGCCATAATCAAAGAATTTTCTTTATTCCTGAATCAATGGAAGGGTTAAGACGAGGAGGTCGTGTTAGTAATATCGCAGCTGGGGTCTTTTCGATGATTAAATTAAAAATAAGTATTGAATTAGCTGATAGTGGTAATTTTGAAAAATTTGAAATTATTTTTA
>JAITPW010000007.1 GCA_031289255.1 Bacilli bacterium | reverse complement strand
AGCATCCATATCAGCTCGTAAAGCAATTGTTTTTCCAGGTCTTTTGGTGTCTAAAATGGCCACAACACTGGTTTTAGTAGGTCTTACTAATTCTAAACTACCAAATGATTCTAAGACATCATAAATATATTGTGATGTTTTAAATTCTTCAAATGATAATTCAGGATTCTCATGAATATGATTACGCCACATAACCACATTATCCAAATCAACTAAATCTAAATAATCCATCATATAAATTTCATCCTCTCTTAATGGTCTTGCTTATATTATATATTAATAATAATCGTAAATTTTAACTTTAATTTCCTGAAAATGGAAAAAAATGTTAAAACTAACTAAAAAAACTAAGCTATCAAACTTAGTTTTTTGGCTTAATATTTTAGTAAACTAGCGTTTAAAACCGATTAAATATTCGATTAAATCATCTAATTCTTGTTGACTTGGTAAATAGGATAATTGTATTATTTTAACACCTGAATAATCATTAATTAAAGGAAAATTAGTAACAACAACATCAATTTTATGTTCATCAATCAGAATTTGATCTATTTTTTCATTAATGATATAGATAATATTAATGTTCGAAAGTACATTATTTTTTAAGTATGTTTTTAAATATGATTGATACCCTGCTTCTCCAGTAATTCCTACCAAAACATTATATTTGACTAAATTAATATTCTTTAAATAAGATGAAGTCAACATTGTTAAAGATATCGCAATATCATCTAAATAAACAAATTTAAAGTTTTTATGGCTTTTAAAATACTGACATTCTTCTAACCAAAATAAATATAATGAATGAGCTTCATCTTTAACTAGTTTTTTAATGGCATCACTCTTAATTTGATAAAAGATACTTAATTTACTTAAATGAAAAATATTTACTAAATAAGTCTGTAAGATTTTTTTTATTTCAATTATTTTATGATGTTCATTTATGATTTTATGTAAAGAGTTAGTTGTAAATTCATCAAATTTATTAAGTAATTCAAATGGTTCATCTGATCTAATATTTAATAGATTATTACCATCAAAAATATCATAATTAATACTATCCAATAAGAGAAAGTAAATATATATAAAATCATCTTCTCTAAAGCTAATATCGGGATAAATATCTTTCATTTGCATATCCCAAATTTTTAATAAGACATGTCTTAAATTAAGAAAGGTTTTGCGCTTATTATTATCGATAATAATGTTTTTGTTAAGCTTAATTTTTTTATTAATATTAGTCCGATCGATAAAAACCATTAATAAAATTGCTAAATAATAATAATCAACATTAAGATTAGTAAGCCCTAATTTATTACAATCTACTAAAATAGCTTGGGTATAATCAAGACAATAAGATAAAGAATTAGAGATGATTAAATTAAGATTAGTATGATGAAAATAATTTATATAAAAATATTGAATATTTTTTTCATCACCAACTAAATCTAAATAATAACCATCAATATTAATGTTAAATTTTTTAATAACATCGTTAATATGATTGAGATAGCGATAAAACTGAGTGATTGAAATATGAAAATATTCAGCATATTCTTTTGCACTTTTCAGGACTCCCTGATATAGATTTAATAATAAGCGATATGAATAAGTATTTTTATAAATTTGATCTATAATATTTTTGACATCATGAAAATCTTGATTAATAGTAAGATATTTTTTATTAATTAAAACAAGAACTAAACCATATGAATCATTAATATCTTTAATATCTTGTAATAAAGTCTTTTTATCAATGTCTAATAAGTAAGTTAATTCTTCTACTAAGATATTTTTTCTTTCATAATATAGAAATACTAATATCGATATTTTTCTGCGATCTAATTTATTTTCAAGTAAATCAATATGAAAATAATTCATTTTTACACCACCAATTGCTTCAATAATATATTATTAGTATACCATAATTTTACTTTTATTAAAAATATTTACTAACATTATAATATATAGTTTACTGTAATAAACTTAAAAATTTTAATAAGACTTTTAAACTAAAAAAACTTATTTCAAATTAATAAATAAGTTTTTTTTGCATTAAACTGAGTAAATGTAATGCTCAATTTCCCAATCAGTTATTTGATGACGATAATTAGACCACTCTTTTAGTTTAGCTTCCATAAATTTCTGATAAGTATGTTCACCAATAGCATCAATAACTAATTGATCTTCTTCTAAAGAATTTAAAGCATCTTTTAAAGAACTAGGTAAATTTTTAATATTTTTTTCAATTCTTTCTTTTCTTGATAAATCAAAAATATTAATAAAAGATGGTTCCATTGGTTCGACTTTATTTTTAATACCATCTAATCCACAAGCTAAAACAGCAGCCATGGCTAGATAAGGATTACAACTACAATCAACTGATCTAATTTCAGTACGTGTTGCTAGTTTACGAGAAGCTGGTATTCTAATAAAAGTTGAACGGTTTTCTGTCGACCACGCGATATAACAAGGGGCTTCATATCCAGGAGTTAATCTTTTATAAGAATTAACAATCGGATTTGTAATAGCTGACAATGCACGAGCATGTTTAGTAATGCCACCAATCCAATACATACATGTTTTAGATAATTCTAAAGGGGCTTTAGGATCATAGAAAACATTATTACCTTCACTATCACTTAAAGAACAATTAGTATGCATTCCATTACCAGCTCGATTTGAAAATGGTTTTGGCATGAATGAAGCATATAAACCATGTTTAGATGCCACATCTTTAACAACATGTTTATAAGTTTGAATATTATCACAAGCTTCTAAAACATTAGCATATTTAAAGTTAATCTCATATTGTCCTGGTCCAACTTCATGATGCGAGGCTTCAATGGTAAAACCAATATCTTCTAATTGATAAACAATATCTCTTAAACAATCACCAGCCGATTCAATAGCACTTAAATCAAAATATGAATTAAAATCATTAGTATCAGCTGTTGGATTACCCTTTTCATCTAATTTTAATAAATAAAACTCTGGTTCTAAACCAACATTAAAATTATCAAATCCTAAATCTTTCATTTCTTTAACAATTCTTTTTAAATTACCACGAGGATCACCTTCAAAAGGAGTAC
>JAITPW010000063.1 GCA_031289255.1 Bacilli bacterium | reverse complement strand
ATTTATTCGTGAGTTAATAACCTCTGCACTTAAGGCCACATTACGTTTTTGTGTTGATAATAGTGCCAGAATACAAACCCCTTTTTCAAAACTGCTACTTAATTTCATTTTACCTCTCCTCTTTCAAATACTTTCATTATCCATTATAGACATTGATTGTCTCAATTGAATTATACTATATTGAAATTATTTGTCAAATAATGTCATTAATTTTAGCATTATTGAACATAAAAATAATAAATACTCATTATAAAAATATTGAGAAGAATTGAAAAATATTGATTTATTAAACTTTTTTAAGAAAAATTATTGACACTAATTAATATTTATTGTATTATATTACTGCATGACACGCGGGTGTAGTTTAATGGTAGAACTTCAGCCTTCCAAGCTGACTGTGAGAGTTCGATTCTCTTCACCCGCTCCAAATTTAAAAATAAGCTTTTAAATTGCTAATTAGCAGTTTAGAAGCTTTTATGTATTTATTCTTTTAAAAAATATCAATATTAATAAAGATTTAAGAACAATTATAATAGATAATTTATGATATCAACATTGTTTTATAACTATTAATTCTTATATAAGTATAATAACATACTACTCTCTACAATACTGACTAATGGATAAAAAAATAATTAAACACTTTATCTCTTTTTATTTACTAGTTCATTTTTTATTATAAATAAATATCATATTTTTAAGTAAATAAAGATAAATAAGAAATAATATTTATACTATATTTTACTTGAGTTTTATAAAAAACAATAGTATTATATTGATGTACTACTATTCATTTAATCTACTATATGGTGCAAACATTATTTATGTTTGCAAAAAAAGAATTATATTTTTGGGGCAAACATTATTATGTTTGCATGAAAGGAAGATTAAAATGAAAAAAAGTAGTAACAACGATTTTAATGAATTTTTTGATATTATCGATGAAAACTATATCGATATTAAAAATAAATACATTTTAATCAAAAGTAATGTCAGTGGAAGATTTTATTTAGCAGATGATGAATTTATAAATGAATTTAAATCATCTGATTTAGAATCTTTTAAAGAAGTAATGCATTATATCGATTGTGATTGTCAGGATTTTGAAGTAATGCCCATATCAATATTTGATAATGACAGAACAAGAATAGTCAGAGTCGACTAAAAAAATTAAATGTTTAGTAAAAAGAAGATCGTTAATTAATAACGATCTTTTTTATATTTAAGAGTATTTTTATTGAATAATATGGTATAACATAATTAAAAGATGTGTAAATTATGTCGAATAGAAATATTGATAAATAAAGTGAAATAGATAATGACGCATGTATGTTCCATAAAGGTGAACATGAACTACAAATTGCTTATTTAGCTCAAACATCATGTGATATTAATGGATTTATATTTAATACTGAAATAGTACCGGCTAATTTACATGATAGTTCAACTTTCCATAATGTATTCAAGAATACAATTGATATTTTTGGAGTTGGAGATGGTGGTATAAAATCCATTGAGCTAGATGCAGGATATAAAAATCCATCAATAGCTAAAGAAATTATTGAAAGTGGAGTTACACCTTTATTACCATACACAAGACCTAAGGGTTAAAAAATAATGAAGATAGTCCTACTAAATTCGGCAAAAAAAATTTTAAATATGATAAATCATTAGATGGATTTATATGTCCTAATGGCCATCTATTAACACCAAGAGGAGTTAGTAAACGAACAGGTTACATCATTTATAGAAATTAAAAAAAATTGTGACAACTGTCCAATTAATATAAAATATTTAAGTAAAACAGCACTATGAAAATCATTAGTAAAGCATATATGGCAGAAATATTTAGATGAAGTTGAGAAAATTAGATTAACAGAATATTGGAAACGATATTATCCATTAAGAAGTATCACAATAGAAAGAATATTTGTAGACGCTAAAGAAAAACATGGTGCAAGATTTACTAGCTTAAAAGGAATAAATAAAGTTCTAGATGAGACTAGAATTATTTTTGTATGTATGAATATGAAAAAAATGACAATATAGGCAAATAAAAAAGCCTAATATAACCTTTTTTTTAGTATTTAGTAATAATTAATTAAAAAATTAATATTTGTAGAAACAAACAAGAGAAATTGTATAAAAACTAATCAATAACCCTTGTTTGTCGAAAGTCTGAAGGAGAATTAGCTCCTTTTTTAACATTTTTACATCAAAAGATATCCGTTAGATGTTTATATCTAATCGTAAATAAATTCACACCTAGTTATCTTAATTCATTTTTTTTATAATGAAAAGATATAAATAACTAGCAAGGGTGAAAATAATCCAAATTACAAAAAAATGTAAATTTATTAGAAAACTCTGAAAGTAACTAAATATCAATAAAAATACAAGCACTGCAAAAAATAAAGTAGCTCTTTTAAAAAAGAAACTAGGTAAATACATCAGCATAGAAAATAAATACAGTAGATTATATATATTCAAGTCTACATTAAAAATTGAACTTATAGAAAATATCAAAATTATGATTACAGTAAAATAGAATAAGTATGTGGTTAGTCTAGCATATTCACCACCATATAGCAGATGGTTGACTTTTTTTGTATCACATGAGTATATTACTTCAATCATGTTCTTAAAATATATACTAGAATATAATATATAAAAGTACATAATATCTCTATTCGCTTCCAAGAAAGAATCAAAATTACTAAATAGTAAAAAATAGAAAAATAGAAATATTAAAAAAATAAAAAAAGTTTTTTTATTTATATAAAGTTCTCTAATATAATTATTTACAAATTTTTTAATCATATAATTCTCCTTTTAAAATGTAAAATTACTAAACTACTTAGTAAAGAAAAAATATATATAAGAATCCCAAGTAGTGGAATAATAGAGTGTAAGTCATTGATAAAACTAAAACTAATTGGTATTATTTGAAGAGTCAAAATTGTAAGACCAGTTATAATTAACATTAGCATAACGAGATACGAACTACCAAATATATAATAAGCAAATAATACAACTGAACAAATAACAATATTTATAAGAAAGCCAAATAACAAAAACTCTATGTTTAAAATTATGTATGCAAATAATAGTAATAGATTTATTATTAAGAAAAATAGATATCTTGAAATTAACCTGTGTTTTTCAGTTAAATCAAAAAATTGTGAAATATAACCAAAATTAAGTTCTTCCTCACATTTAAATGCCAATAGAATTAATGATAAATTCAAGATAGTAAATGAAAGAACTAGACCTTTAACAAAAGACTGAATACTGGTGTCATTTTCTACAAAAATTTGTATACAAAAGCAAATTATCATAAATATACTTACAATACTAGCTATTTTCCATGACAAAATGAAATCTTTTACAATGGACCTTAGATATGCTTTAATCATTTACAACCACCTCAGTTATTTTAATTGTTTTATCAATAAATTGTGATAGTTCAGAATCATGGCTTACACCAATAAAGTAAGCATTGTTCTTTTTAACATATAATTTTATATATGAAAGAACTAATTCCTTCGATTCAGTATCCAGACTATAAAGTGCTTCATCAAAGATGATCAATTTAGGTTTAAATGCTAGTAAAATACATAATAATAGTTTCGTTCGTTCTCCTGTAGAAAGTGTAGAAATATATTTATTTTTATTAACCTGCAATAATTTTAAATATAAAAAATTATACTCATCATAGTCCCAGTCTACTGAAGATAATTTATATATCTTTTCAATTTCATTAATCTTAATATTTCTATAACCAATATAATCATCAGGGCAATAAATAACTTTTTTTGATATGTTATCTCTATAATATCTGAATATGTGATTTAACAATGTTGATTTTCCACTACCATTCTTTCCAGTTAAATGATATAGAATACCTGCTTCAATATCTAGCTTAATCGGTCCAATTTTAAAATCTCCATTTTTTATAAATTTAACATTTATTTTGATCATATAATCAATCCCCTTAATTCTTCATATAGTTTTTCATTATCATATAGAGTAAAATACGTAAATTCAACCTTTTCGTCAACAATAATTGGTTCTATTAGTTCACCGTTTTTATTTTTAAAAAAAGCTATTGGTATTGTAATATATAGATCATTATAAATATAGTTTTTAACAATTGAATTTGAATCCACTGTATTACTACCAACTATTCTTATTTTTTTTCTTTAAAAAATTTTGCGAAAATATAAGAACTCGAACTTACTGTATATTTATCTACCAATCCAAATGCATGTGTTTCGATTGCAGACATTTGATAGTTATCATAACCAGTTATAAAAATTACTGGGACAGGTCTATAAATAGTATTACGAAATTTCTTAGCTACTTCAATTCCATTTGAATTTTTCAAATCAATATCCATAAAAACAATTGAATATCTGTTAATAGATACACTTTCTAAAAATGAATTACCATCAACAAAGTAATACACATTAACTTCAGTTTCTGAGTAATACTCAGAAACTATATTTCCTATTTTTTTTTGCGTTTTTATATCGTCTTCATATATTGCGATATTTAATATGTCCATAAAATCACCTTAATATCAGTTATTAAATATCTTATACATCATAGATTTACAATTAGTCTAGTAAAAGTAGATTAATAAATTATTCAATTATTCCCCAAGTCTTCTTTAGTGGTATTATCCCCTTGAGTAGTTTACATCCCTTCTTACAATACTTTTCTAAAATATTACCATTATCTTATGGTGCTGATGCTCTCAGTAATATCATGATTAAAAGGGCATCATTCTTAGATATTAGTTGTAATTTAGGAATACTACTATTATTCTTTATCCTCTTTATTTTATTAAATATCAGAATCTTAAAGCGTTATCGACAAATCTAAATCATAATACGATAATAATATGATATAATATATCATATTATTTTAAAGAGGTGCTAATATGAATAAACAATTACAAGATGTTAAAAGAATTGTCATCAAAGTTGGAACATCAACCCTTATTAAAGATGGAAATACCATCAATACTGAAAGAATATTACTTCTTGTTAATGATATCGTTGACTTAAAAAGAGCTGGTTATGAAATAATTTTAGTATCTAGTGGAGCTGTTGGTAGTGGTAATGTTAAATTAAATATTAAAAAGAACACCTCTTTACCGCAAAAGCAAGCTAGTGCTGCCGTTGGTCAAATAGTATTAATGCAAAAATACTATGAACTTTTTAAAATTTATCATACCAATATCGGTCAAATCTTACTAACAAAATATGATATTGAGAATCGTAAAAATAATATTAATGCCCGTAATACGATTAATGAATTACTTAAACAAGGCATTGTTCCTATTATCAATGAAAATGATTCAACCGTCATTAATGAAATAAAAGTTGGCGATAATGATAATCTTGGTTCATTAATTAGTATTTTAATAGATGCTGATTTATATATTATCTTATCTGATATTGATGGTATTTATACTGATAATCCTAAGACTAATAAAGATGCTCAATTCTTAAATATTATTGAAAAAGTAGATGATACTATTATCGGTTATGCTTCTGGTAAGGGAAGCGAATTTGCGACGGGAGGAATGGCTACTAAATTAGAAGCTGCTCTTAAAGTCAACCAAGCCGGTATTAAAATGATAATCGCGAATGGCAGCACAGATCATGTCTTAACTAAAGTAATGAACAATCAAACTAAGTATAGTTTATTCTTATCAAGTAATACTAAAATGCCAGCTAAAAAGAAATGGTTATTACTAGCTTCTAAAACTTCAGGATGTCTTATTATTGATGATGGTGCTAAAAGCTCTTTATTAAATAATAATACTTCTTTATTACCGATCGGTATTAAGAAAGTAAATGGTCATTTCTATAGTGGTGATGCGATTGAAATTAGAGACTTAAACAATAATATTATCGCGATTGGCATTGTCAACTATGATAGTGATGAAGTCAAAGAACTACAAGGTCTCCATAGTAATGATTTTAAACATTTAAACTATCCTTATGAAACGATTATTCATAAAGATAATCTCGTCTTGAAAGGAGCATAATCATGGAATACTTAAAACAAATAGCTATTCAAGCCCATAAAGCTAGTCAAGAGTTAATCAATACTGATATCATTAATATTAATAAAGCTCTTAATTTAATGAGTGATGCTTTAATTAAGCAAACTGATCAAATTATTAAAGCTAATCAATTAGATATCAAACAAGCTCTTTTTAACAATACTAGTAGCGTATTAATTGATAGGCTAACCTTAAATAAAGAACGTATTAATAATATCGCCTTACAATTAAAAGAGGTTGCTCATTTAGATAGTCCATTAAATAAAATAGTTTGGTCTAATAGTAGTTTAAAAGGCTTTAAAATTAAAACGATTAGCGTTCCTATTGGCGTTGTCTTAATGATTTATGAAGCTCGTCCTAATGTAACAAGTGAAGCCATGGCCCTATGCTTAAAAAGTGGTAATGCTTCCATATTAAGAGGAAGTTCTTCAACTCTTAATACTAATAAAATTATTTTAGAAATCATTACTAACATTGGTAAAGAATGTGGCTTACCTGATAACTTTGTCCAACTTGTTATCTCTACCGACCATGATGATGTTAATAAACTAATAAAAATGAATGAATATATTGATGTTGTTATCCCTCGTGGTGGAGCTGGTCTTATTAATAATGTAGTCAAAAATAGTACTGTTCCTGTTATTGAAACTGGCGTTGGCAATAACTTTGCTTATATCGATAATACGGCTGATATTCTAAAAAGCATCAAGGTACTAATCAATGCTAAAACCCAAAGAGTAAGCGTCTGTAATTCATTAGAAAAGATCTTAATTGATCAAAATGTTACAAAGACTTTCTATCAATTATTAAATGATGAACTTAAAAAAGCTCATGTTCAAATAAGAGCTAGTGAAGACATCTTAGAATATTTTACGGATGCGATTCCTCTTACTAATGAAGATTTAGATATTGAATATTTAGATTATATTATTGGTATTAAAAGGGTGCAAGATCTTAATGAAGCCATTACCATCATTAACAATCATTCCACAAAACACTCTAATTTAATTCTATCAAACGATTATCATCAAATTAATAAATTTACCAATGAAATAGATGCCGCTTGTATCTTTGTGAATAGTAGCACTAGATTTGCGGATGGTAATGAGTTTGGCTTAGGAGCTGAGATTGGAATCTCTAATCAAAAATTACATGCTCGCGGTCCCATGGGATTAGAAGCTCTGACAAGTATCAAACATATCATTGAAGGTGATTATCCCATAAAATAAAAATCAATTCGCTAAGAATTGATTTTTTTATTTTTATCTTCAATTTCAACATCAAGAATAGTTGGGTCTTTAAAATATTTCTTGGTAATACTAGGAGTATTATAAATACTTATTACCCCTGATTTAGTCATTAAAAAACCATGAATGACCCCTTCAACAACTAACATCGACTCATCATCAGCATTATATGTTTTTAAAACATGTTGGGCATTAGCTGAAAAATGACGGCGATAAAACTTTTCTTTCGTATTAAATAACTTAACTTTTTGAGGATGTAAAAACTTATGAGAATTCATATGTAAAAGACGAACATCTTTATCTCTTTTATCATAATAATTAATTCTTTTCTTCATTAAACTAGCTGTAACAATCTCTTCATGAGCATCACAAATGAAAGATCTAACAATCGCTTTTAAAGGAAAATTAATAAAATAATGATTATCTCCAGCAAGAAAGTCATGATAAAATTTATCAACTTTTTTAAATTGTAAATAGAAAGAAAAAGCTAAAATACCAATAAAAGTAAATATCATATAATATATTCGCTCTTTTACTAAAAAAGTAGATGACTCAGTTGTAAATGATGCAGGTCTTGTAAAAAAGAAGACCGCTATCATTCCACAAATTATTGCACTTATTAATAAAATAACCGGTTTTAAATAAGGTAAGCCAATAAAACGAGCAAACTCTTTAACATTAGTAATTTTATTTAAAATCTTTGATGTTTTTACTAAATTATAATCTTCTTTATTAATACGGGCATGACAATAAGGGCATTCATTACTTAATTCCACCATTACTTCATCACAATTATAACATTTCATATTATCCCTCTTTCTTACTTAAAAGCACTATCCCAATCATTTAAAAACTTTTCTATACCCTCTTGTGTCAAAGGATGTTTAAACATCGCTTTAATAACTTGATAAGGTATCGTCGCAATATCACATCCTGCTAAAGCTACTTTAGTTACATGTAAAGGATTTCTAATACTAGCTGCAATAATTTTTGTTTCTAGACCATGAATTCTAAAAATATCAACAATGTCAGTAATTAAAGCGACCCCATCTAAATTAATATCATCAACACGCCCGACAAAAGGACTGACATAAGTAGCCCCTGCTAAAGCTGCCATCAATGCTTGATTAGCACTAAATACTAAAGTAACATTAGTTTTAACACCTCTTTTACTTAAGATATGACAGGCTTTTAAACCTTCAGGTGTTGCTGTTAACTTAATAACAATATTAGGATGAATCTTAATTAATTCATCTGCTTCTTTAATCATTTCATCTGCTTTTAAACTAATAGGTTCAGCTGAAATAGGACCATCAACTAAGGATGTAATCTCTTTAACAACTTCTTTAAAATCTCTTTTTTCTTTAGCAATTAAACTTGGATTAGTGGTAACACCACTAAGAATTCCTAATTGTGCTATTTCTTTAATTTCTTCAATATTAGCACTATCAATAAAAATTTCCATTCTACCCCTCCGTACTTGTATCATTATATACTAAAAAACATTGTATTACCAATGTTTTTTACAAAAATGAAAACCAATCGTTTCTGGCCCCGTATGAGCAGTGATTGTTGGTGATAAACTCATTGTTTCAACATCGATCTGTTCAAAGGCTTTACATATCAAACTTAATGGTTCAAATAATAAATCCTGATTATTAGAATAAATAGCATAAACAATTAAATCTTTATCCCCTAATTTAGCTTTGACATCATTAATAATATGTTTAATCATTTTCGGCATCGTTCTGGTAATTTCAAATTTTTCAAAATTACCACTATC
>JAITPW010000038.1 GCA_031289255.1 Bacilli bacterium | reverse complement strand
AATTTTAAATTATAGTTGTTTTAAAGATGAAAATAATAATCAATACTATGTCGGTAAAAATGCCCTTCAAAACAATTATTTATCATTTAAATTAGCCCAACCCCATGACTTATGGCTTCATATTAAAGATTTATCAGGAGCTCATGTCATTATTAAAAGTAATGATATTAATGATGACATCCTCCTTAAAGGAGCTCGTTTAGCTTTAGCTTTCTCAAAAGCAACTATCAATAATAACTATGAAGTACAATACACCTTAGTTAAAAATCTTAAAAAAATAAAAGGTCAATTAGGACGAGTAAGCTTTACAACTCATCAAAGTATCATCGTTCTAAATGACCAACAAATTCTTAAAGAATTGGAGCAAATTAAATAATGAATACCTATATTAATAATGATAATATCATTGCTTTAACAACTACCAAAAATGATCATTATCATAAAACTAATAAAGATAACTATCTAAATATTGATAATGATTATCAAATAAAATTTAAAGATATTATTACCCCTTTACAAGCTCATACCGATAAATTAATTAAAGTAATGAGTAAACAAACCATTATCAATGAAGAATGTGATGCTTTATACACAACCTTACCTGATATTCATATTGGAGTTTTAACTGCAGATTGCTTACCTTTATTAGTCCATTGTCAAAATCCGTCAATTATCTGTGCTATCCATGCTGGTTGGGTTGGCTCTTCAAAACTAATTACCTATAAAAGTATTAAATATTTAATGGAACATGAACATTTAAATCCTGAAGAAACAACCATCTATTTAGGTCCAAGTATTACTTTAAAAAATTATGAAGTACAACAAGACCTTGTCAATAAAATTATGATTCATTCTCAATTTAACCCTCAAGAATGTTTTATAAAACTAAAAGATAATAAATATCTTTATGATAATATCAAATTTAATATCAATCAATTAAAGGCTTTAGGAATAAAAGAACAAAATATTATGCTTAATAATCGCTGTACTTATGAAGATGATGAATATTATAGTTATCGGCAAGATCAAACAACCAATCGTTTATTAAATATGATTGTTTTAAAAAACAACATTTAATATTTTTTTATAAACCATTAAACAAAGCCTTAAGCAACTAAGGAATGAATGCTAAGATCAACAGAGATTCATTCTTTTTTACTTGACTCCTATTCTCATAATCTTTAAGCTTTATAATAAAAAAATAACACTCCTTGTTATTATTGAGACACTATTAATTTAGTGTCCAATGCTAGGAGTGTTATTAATAATATTTTTTTAATTAAATTAATTCAAATCGGGCATTAAAGAATCTTAACATCGGTGGTTCATAAACAAATTTTAAACCTCTAATAGAATCTCTTTTTTTGTATAAATTAATAACCCCATCTGCGACAATATCTAAATGACGATAAGTATAAACACGACGTGGAATAGTTAAACGAACTAATTCTAATTTAGGACGATGATGATCACCGGTAATTTTATCACGTCCAGCTGAGATAATTCCTCTTTCCATTGAACGTACACCAGCTTCAACATAAAGATGAGCCGCTAATGATTGAGCTGGAAATTCATCTTGAGTTAAATGATCTAAAAATCTTCTAGCATCTAAGAACACGGCATGACCACCAACTGGTTCAACAATCGGTACCCCTGCTTCACGTAAACGATCACCAAGATAAGCTACTTGTTCAATACGATGTTCAATATAATTATAATCAACTGACTCAGTAATACCAATCGCCATTGCTTCCATATCACGTCCAGCTAATCCACCATATGAAGGCATTCCTTCAAAAACAACTACTAATTCACGAGCTTGCGTATACATGTTTTCATCATTCATAGCTAAAAATCCACCAATATTAACAAGGCAGTCTTTCTTACCACTCATTGTACATCCATCAAAATAAGACATCATTTCTTTTAAGATATCCTTAATTTCCATATTTTCATAACCTTTTTCACGTTTTTTAATAAAATATGAATTTTCAACACATCTTGTTGCATCAGAGAACACTTTAATATTATGTTTATCCGCAAATGCTCTAACTGCTTTAATATTTTCCATTGATACTGGTTGTCCACCAGCTAAGTTAACGGTTACTGCTAAACAAATATAAGGAATTTTATCAGCACCAACTTTATTGACTAAATCTTCTAATTTCTTTAAATCAATATTACCTTTAAAAGGTATATCAATCGTAGAATCATGTGCTTCATCAATAATGACATCAACAAAAGTTGCCCCTTGAGCTTCTTGATGATAACGAGTTGTAGTGAAATACATGTTACCAGGAACATAATCTCCTTCTTTGATCATAATACGAGATAATAAATTTTCAGCTCCTCGCCCTTGGTGAGTGGGAACTAAATGTTTAAATCCATAATATTCCTTAACTGTTGCTTCAAGTCTTTTCCAGTTTTTTGAACCAGCATAAGCTTCATCTCCAACCATTAATCCAGCCCATTGTTTATCTGACATGGCTGTTGTTCCACTATCAGTTAATAAATCAATGTAGCAATCTTGCGAATCTAATAAGAAAGTATTATAACCTGCTCTTTTAATAGCTTCCTCACGTTCTTCACGATTTAAAATATTAGGAACTTCAACTACTTTAATACGGAATGGTTCCGCTGGGTACTTAGACATATCCATAATTATGTCCTCCTTTTTTAAGATACTCTCATTCTAATCTAACATTTAACATAATACAATATATTTTTTATTGCACAAAACATCATATAAAATCTTAATAATTAATAATAATAGAGATTATTGATTTTGCATAATGTATCTGCTATAATGCAATAAACTAAGGAGTGATAAAATGACTAATAAAATATTCAAAATGAGTCTATCAGAACAAATTTATCTATCATTAAAAAAAGATATTGTTTTAAACAAAATAAAATTAGGCTCACGAATTACAATCAAAGATGTTCAAGATATGTACGAAGTTAGTAGTACCCCTGCTCGTGAGGCTCTTTCGCGACTGGCGAGTGATGGCATCGTTATATTAGAAACGAATAAAGGGGTAACTATTCGAGACTTTTCATTAAAAGACGCTCTTAATATTCATGAATTAGCTCAACTATTAGATACCTATGCCTTAAAATATGCGATGGAAAATGGTGATCGTAAAGCATTAGTTGATAAGTTAGAAGAAGCTATCAATAAACAAATTAATATTGATATTGCGAATGATGAAGCTTTAGCTCTTTCCTTTTATGAAAATTACTTTCATAATGTCTTCTTTGATTTTATTGATAATGAAAAAATTAAAATAATTAAAGAAATAAATCGTAATGAATTTGCGATTATCGTTTATAAAGCTCGTTCAACTCGTAATGAAGGTATCAGTAATAATGAACATCGTCAAATATTAAATGCTATTAAAATAAATGATCTTAACCTAGCTCTTGAACAAATGAATAATCATTTCACCAATGGACGTAAAAGATTGCTTGAATTCTATAATAAATAATATTAATTACCAAAGAAAAACACCTTATTAAATTAAATAATAAGGTGTTTAGCCTGTTAAAAACTATATTGATTTTGTTTGTCGACAGGCTTAATTATGTGCAAAAAGCACACAATTATAGATATATTTGTAAATAATATTTAATTAAATCTTATTTATGTTAGATTTTATTGCTGCAACTTGGACAGCTTGAGATATAGTATCAACTACTCTTTTATCAAAAGGACTAGGGATAATATAATCTGCTTTTAATTCTTCATCTTTAATAATACTAGCTAAAGCATTAACAGCTGCTATTTTCATCTGAGTATTAATAGATTGAGCTTGTACTGCTAAAGTACCTTTAAAAATTCCTGGAAAAACTAAGACATTATTGATTTGATTAGGATAATCACTACGACCGGTTGCTAAAATCTTAACCCCTGCTTTTTGAGCATTTTCAAAAGATATTTCAGGATTAGGATTAGCCATAGCAAAAATAATCGCATCTTTATTCATTGACTTAGCAACTTTATCATCTATTAAATTCGCAGCACTTACCCCGATAAAAACATCTTTATCTTTTAATACTTCTTGTAATGGTAAACCAGGTAATTGTTTCTTTTCATTAATAAAATCAACTAAGTTATCTAAATCATGTTCCATTAATGTTCCTTGGTATAATAAACCATTAATATCACATAAACTAAAATTCTTAAAACCATAGTTAACTAACAACTTAGTAATAGCAATACCAGCTGAACCTAATCCATTAATGACGATTTCAACTTCATTAATTTTCTTATCTACTACTTTTAAAGCATTAATTAACCCAGCACAACAAACGATGGCTGTACCATGTTGATCATCATGAAAAACAGGAATATCTAACATTTCATCCAATCTTTTCTCAATTTCAAAACAACGAGGCGTACTAATATCTTCTAAGTTAATCCCTCCAAAGCCAATCGCAATGTTTTTTATTGTTGTAATAATTTCTTCGGTATCTTGAGTATCTAAAACAATTGGTAAACAATTAACATCACCAAACTGTTTAAATAAAGCTGCTTTCCCTTCCATAACTGGTAAGGAAGCTAGTCCTTTAATATTACCTAATCCTAAAACAGCTGAACCATCACTTACAATAAGAATAGTATTCTTTTTAAAAGTATACTCATAAGCCTTTTGTGGATCTTCAGCTATTTCTAAACAAGGCTGAGCAACTCCAGGTGAATAAAGTAAACTTAATTTTTCAGGTGAATCGATAGCTTCTTTTAGTTTTATTTCAATTTTACCATTTAATTTACGATGTAACTTGATTGCTTCTTCATTAATATTCATCTTAAAATCCTCCTATAAATAATAATTTCTAATGCTTTTCAATAAATTCATTAACCATATCATGCCACTTTATTGTATCATATTCTTGAACATCAGTAGTTTCATTAAATAATAAATCAATCATATAACGAGGTGTTTTGCCCCCAATATACATCGACTTAACACATGAAACACAGTAAACACAAACATCTTCACAAGGCATCGAACTAGCTCTTTTTTTCATATGAGCATGAACTTTGGCAACTGGAACATGGGGATAAAGATTATCACCGCAACAAATAGAATGAGTACCTGAAAATTCATTTTCTATTACTTTAATATTCATTTTTGACAGTAATGCTCTAATTGCTTGATGAACTTGTGGTTTTTTTCTTATGGGACAAGCATCATGAATGCTTAAAGTAAATCCATTGTAATCAGGAAAATTAAACTGATTATCTTGGGCAAGGATTTCCCATAAAGAGATTGTTTCAACATCTTCGTATAGATTAGTAAAACGACGATCACAACCTGCACAGGTGTTGATAATTAATGAACCTTTCGATACTTGTGGTTCATGATGACAACATATCGTATGTAATTGAATATTTGGATAAACTGTTTTTAGATAATCAAATACTTTCATAGCTAAATGTTCTTTATATAATAATAAAGCACAACCAGGATTATAATATATATTATTCATTTTATTACTTCCTTATTTTTAATTTAAAAGACAAAAAGGAGTATGAAACTCCTTACTTAACTTTATTTAAATCTATTTTCTCACCATTAGGACCAACGGCTTCTTCAATATATTGATAAATGGTTTCTTTTCCTTCAGGTTTAATTGGTTTACAATCAGAAACTTTTCCTGTTTGGTCAACAATCGCCTCAGCTAAACCGTTACAACCAGGATAACCACATGCTCCACAATTAAATTGTGGTAATAAGCTACTAATTGTGGCAACTCTTTCATCAACTTCAACTTTAAGAAATTTATCCGCAAAACCAAGAACTAATCCTAAAATAACCCCTAATATTGCTAATGATACTACTGCACCCATTTATTCTTCCTCCTCTTTTACTTGGTGGGCCGGATTATGATTGCATTCAATATTATAACAACCATGACACCCATCAATATTGATATCGATATCAGGTTTTTTAGTACGATTATTTAGTAAATAAGTTATGATAAACATAAATACTATTAAAAGCATAAAACCTAAAGTAACTAAATACATATTAAACTAAGCCACCAATGCCAAAGAAAGCTAAAGCCATGATAGCAGCTGTAATTAAAGCAATGGGATTACCTTTAAACGAGCGTGCAATCGGTGCTATTTCTAAACGTTCTCTTATTGTTGCAAAAACAAACATTACTAAAGTAAAACCAATTGAAATTCCTAAAGAATAAATAATTGTTTCCATTAAACCAAAACCTTTAGTTACAATATTATTAGCTGTTCCTAAAACGGCACAGTTAGTCGTAATTAATGGTAAGAATACTCCTAGTGATTTATATAAACCAACTGAGAATTTCTTTAAGAACATTTCAACAAATTGAACTAAAGAAGCAATAACTAAGATAAAAGCAATAGTTTGTAAATATTCAATATTTAATGGTATTAAGACATAAGTATTTAAACAATAAGCCATTAACGATGCTAAGAAAATAACAAAAGTAACAGCTGCTCCCATTCCAATAGCTTGATCAGCTTTTTTCGATACCCCTAGAAAAGGACATATCCCTAAAAACTGCGTTAAGATAATATTATGGACCAGAGCGGCACCCATAAAGATGACAAAGAAACTCATACTATGCTACCCCCTTTTCTGCTTTATCTTTTCTTAGATTAGAAATAAGCATAGCAATACCAGCTAATGTTCCTAATGTTAAGAAAGCACCAACGGCACTAGTGAAAATTGGAATCGCAAATTGAGCTGGGAATACTTGAAGACCCATCAATGCTCCTGTTCCTAATAATTCTCTAAAGAAAGCAACCACAACTAAGCCTAAAAGGAAACCAATACCCATCCCAATACCATCAACTGCTGATTTAAAAACACCATTTTTAGAAGCAAAAGCTTCAGCACGACCTAATATAATACAATTAACCGTAATTAAAGGAATAAAAACTTTCATTGAATTATATAATTCCAAAGTATAAGCTTGCATAAACATTTGTAGTAATGTTACTAATGAAGCAATAATAACAATAAAAACGGGAATTCTAATTTCATCCATGACAATATTTCTAATTAAAGAAATAATAACATTAGACATTAATAAAACAAAGATAACACCAATTCCCATCCCTATAGCATTAACTACTGAAGTTGTAACCCCAAGAGTTGGACACATTCCTAAGAATAAGACAAAGATTGGGTTTTCTTTAAAAATACCTGAAGTAAATATATTTAAAATTTCATTTTTTTTCATAATTACCCCCCTCTATTTATTAGCCTGATAGTAAGTAACTGCTTCTAATATTGCTTTATTTAAAGCTGAAGTAGTTACACTAGATCCCGAAATAACATCAATTTTATCTTTAATTGTT
>JAITPW010000001.1 GCA_031289255.1 Bacilli bacterium | reverse complement strand
TTCAATTATTTCTTCATCCGTGGCATCAGTTTTTCCATAAGCAATGTTTTCTTTGATTGTTCTTCCAAAAAGAATATTATCTTGCAAGACAATCCCAACATTTTCACGTAATGAGCTTAATCTAATATCTTTGATACTTACTCCATCAAATAAGATATCACCACTATCAACATCATAGAAACGATTAAGTAAATTCATAATCGTTGTTTTCCCACTTCCTGTTGGTCCAACTAAGGCGATTTTACGACCCTTCCATAAACTGATATTAACTTCTTTTAAAATCTTATTATCTTTTTGATAACCAAAGTCTAAATCTTTTAATTGAACTTCTTTTTCAATCGGTTTAAAATCAAGAGCATTTTCACAATCAAAAATATCTTCTTTTTCATCTAGGACTTCTTTGGCTCGTCCTGCTCCGGTTAGAGCTAATCTAAAAACAGAGTATTGCGATACAATTTGCGTAATTGGTTGAAAGAAACGTTGCGAGTAAGTTATAAATGCTACTAAAACACCAACGCTTAAAGCTCCTGAAACGACTTGGTCGGCTCCAAAGAAAACAATACTTCCGATTGATACTAACATAATACCATTAACTAAAGGAAATAAGATATTAGATAGTGCTTGCCCCATTTGGGAAGTTTTGCGATAATCTTCATTAAAAGGGATAAAATTATCATAACTATCTTGTTCAGTTCCGGTTGTTATTATTAATTTTTGACCAGTAATTTTTTCATCAATATAGCCATTAAGTAATCCTAATTTCTCTTGTTGTTTATCGACATATACTTTAGCTTTATTAGTAATTAATAGAATGATAATAACATTGATTAGAGCTAAGATGACTACTACTAAAGCTAGTTGCACATTATAATTAAACATTTGATAAGCAATCGATACCACTAAAGCAATTGATGAAATAATCTGTACTAATGATTGATTTAATAATGTCGAAATATTATCAATATCATTAGTAAAACGACTTAAAATATCTCCTTCATTTGATTCATCAAAGAATCTAATTGCTAATTTTTGGAGCTTATTAAATAAAGCTGTTCTTATTTTAGCACTCGATTTACTAGCTACTCCCGCCATTAAGAATGAATAAAGAAAAGAAGCAATTGCGATCAATAAATAAGCACCAATCATTTTAAATATTGATCCAATGAAGATATTATACTTAGCATCAGCATCACTCTTCATCATAAAAGCTTTTAAATAGTCCGCAATCTCATTAATAGCATCGGCCATAATTTGAGGAGCTAATACTTGTAAATAAGTTGCAACAATAATAAGTAAAGCAACAATAATTAATGCTAGATAATACTTTTTAATATAATTCCAAATAAATTTAATACCAGCCATAATATTTGATTTATTACCCATATCACCAGTAATTATTTTATTTCTTTTCATCGCTTTATTATTAGCCATGATTATTCCCGACCTTTCTGAGATGCAAAGATTTCTTGATATGTTTTATTATGATGTAATAGATTATCATGAGTATCGAAACCAACTAATTGACCATCATTTAATACTAATATTTGATCAGCTTCAACAATGGAAGCTATTTTCTGAGCAATAATAATAATAGTTTGGTCTTGATGTTCATGGTATAAAGCATCTTTAACTAATTTTTCAGAACGAGCATCTAAAGCTGAAGTTGAATCATCTAATACTAAAACAGGAGGATTACCAATAAGACCTCTCGCAATTGATAATCGTTGCTTTTGTCCTCCAGAGAAATTACTTCCTCTTTGTTGAACATTGGAATTATAATTACTACTCATTTTTTCAATAAATTCCGATGCTTGAGCATCATGAGCTGCTTTTTCTATTTCACTAATATTAATATTATCACGACCATTGATTAAGTTCTCCTCAATAGTACCACTAAATAATATCGAAGTTTGCAACACTATCGCAACATCATCTCTAAGAGTATTCTTTGGTATTTTTTTAATATTAGTTCCATCTAATAAAATTTCACCATTATTAGTATCAAACAATCTTAAAATTAAATGAACTAAAGTACTTTTACCACTTCCCGTTGCTCCTATAACTCCAATTGTTTGACCATGATTTATTTTAAAAGAAATATTCTTTAAAGATGGTATTGTTTGATTTGGATAAGTAAAAGTTACATTTTTAAATTCAATATCACCTTTTAAACTTTCTAAACCATAACTATCATATTTTATTGTTGGATCTGTTTCAATAATTTCATTATATCTTTTTAAAGAGACAAAGGCTCTTGAGAACTGCATAACCACCATCGCAAAGATTACTAAAGCCATCATTAATTGTCCTAAATAATTAATATAAGAAACCATTTCTCCAATGATCTTAAAATCAGCTGTGGCATCTTTACAGGAAATATAAATAACAAAGGTAATCATTAAATTCACAAATAACATAAAAGCTGGTAAGATAATAGCCATCGTTCTTCCAATACTAATATTGATATTTTTTAATGAATCATTCTCAACTTCAAACTTATTTATTTCAAAATCTTCTTTGACAAATGATTTAACAACTCGTGAACCTTCAAAGTTTTCTTTGATCGAATTATTAATCTTATCTAATTGGTTTTGATATTTGCCAAATAAAGGAATTATCTTTTTCATAGCAATTGCTAATAAAAGAATGACAAAGAAAAAGAGAACTACAATTACATACCAAAGATGAGGTAAAGTCATCATTGCTAGAATAAAAGATCCAATAAATAAAATTGGTGATCGTAGAAGTACACTAAACATTAAACTAATCATCGTTTGAATTTGATTAATATCATTAGTAAGACGAACAATTAAATTAGCTGTTTTAAACTTCTCAATATCTTGATAGGCAAAATCTTGGATTTTCTTAAAACCATCATTTCGCATATCAGCTCCAATATTCTGACTTAAATAGGCTGTGCAAAAAGCATTAACTATTCCTGCAATCAATCCTAAAACCGCAACTCCTATCATAATTAAACCTAAATTATGCATGATATCAACATTTGGTCCCCCTACTGCGCCAATACCATCATTAATAACATTCTGAGTGATTCTTGGTATTACTAAAGTAGTAATACCTTGGATAATAACTAAGATAATTGATATGAACATCACTTTTTTATATTTCATTAAATATTTAAATAATTGAGCCATCTTAATCCTCCTTAACCGCATTAACTATTTTTTTAACATATTTCTTGAGATCAAAATCCTTGTTTCTTTTTTTAATTAATTCATATTGTTTATCAAAAGAAGTTGCTAGATAATATAAACTACTATTTATTATTAAGAAATCATAAATATTAAAATCTTTTTCTAAATAAGTTTGAATCTTATCAAATTCTAAACGATTATATTTCATTAATTGCTTAATACTATCTGAGTAAAGAAAACTAGCTTTAAAATTATGAATTAAAAAGATATATTCATCACGATGTTTCAATACTCTTTCATATAAATCGTAAAGATGTTCTTCTAATGAATTAAATTCCTGATCTTTAACTAAAAAGTATTTATTATAAATACTAATATATAAATCATTTAATAAATCATCTTTACTATGATAATAATAATAAATTGCTGCTGGTTGACACCCTAATTCATTAGCCAGTTTACGCATCGAAAAATTCTCTAATCCATAATCATTTATTAATTTAAAACTAGACTTAAATATCTTATCATTTTTCTTCAAAATGAGACCTCCTTGTTAAACGTTCGTTAGAATTATAATACTTTTATCATCATAAAACAAACAAAAACATAATATTGACACATTTACTTTTTAAGGTTAAGATTAATTAAGGTGATAATATGGAAAAATATCTTTTAAGTATCGATCAAGGTACTAGTTCGACAAGAGCCATTATATTTAATAAACTTGGTGAAATTCAAGCTATTAGTTCTCAGGCAATATCATGTCATTCTCTTAAAGCTGGTTATGTTGAACAAGACCCTTTAGAAATAATTGAAAGTGTTAAATATGTTATCAAGCATATTTTTAATAATACAACAATAAGACCTCATCAAATTGATAGTATCGGTATTACCAATCAAAGAGAAACAACTATTTTATGGAATAAAAAAACGGGATTACCAGTCTATAATGCTATTGTTTGGCAATCAAAACAAAGTAATGAAATCTGTGAAGAACTTATCAATAATAACTATCAGACCATGATTCAAGAAAAGACTGGTCTTCCGATTGATTCTTATTTCTCAGCTACTAAAATAAAATGGATTATTGATAATGTTGATGGGATCAAAGAAAGTATTGCTCAAGATGAAATATTATTTGGAACGATCGATACCTGGATATTATGGAATCTTTCTTTAAATCATGTCCATTGTACGGATTATTCCAATGCTTCTCGGACCATGCTCTTTAATATTAAAACCCTTACTTGGGATGAAGATATTCTAAAGTTACTTGCAATCCCTTCATCAATTCTTCCTCATATTAATAACTCATCCCATTATTATGATAAATTAAATCCCGAATATTTCTTTAATATTAGTCCGCCGATTACGGCCTTAATCGGTGATCAACAAGCAGCCTTATTTGGTCAAACCTGTTTTGAACAAGGCGACCTTAAGAACACTTATGGTACTGGCTGTTTTCTATTGTTAAATACTAAAGATAAACTTATTAGCTCAAAGCATGGTCTTATTACCACCATTGCTTGGAGCATTGATAATAAAATAGATTATGCTTTAGAAGGTAGTATTTTTGTTGCTGGTAGTGCTCTGCAATGGCTTAAAGATAATTTAAAAATAATTAATGATGTTAATGAAGTTGAAATAAAAGCTAACTATGTCAACGATAATGATGGAGTTATCGTGGTTCCTACTTTTTCTGGTCTAGGAAGTCCTTACTGGGATATGGAAGTTAAAGGGGCCATCTTTGGCTTAAGTCATTCAACCACTACAAACCATATCATCAGAGCTACTTTAGAATCATTAGCCTATCAAACTAAAGATATCATTGATATCATGGTTAAAGAATCTAATATTAAATTAAATAAACTTAAGGTTGATGGTAAAGCTAGTGAAAATAATTTATTAATGCAATTTCAAAGTGATATTTTAAACCTTGTTCTTGAACAACCTTTAACTTATGAAACAACGGCCTTAGGAGCTGCCTACTTAGCTGGATTAGCTACTAATTATTATCAAAGTATTGATGAAATTAAACATAACCATCAAGTTAAGAAAACATATCATCCACAAATGAAGCAAGATCAGGTCATTAAACTATATCAACAGTGGCAAAAAGCATTACAGTCATGTCTTTTATATAAATAATTTACATAATAAAAAGATGAATATTAACATAATATTCATCTTTTTTTATTTTAAAACTAGTTTTAAGTAATCGACATAATTATTATGAGGTTTAGTTGCTTTAATCGCCTCTTCAATAGGTGTGTAATAAAATTCAAAACCATTCGTTCCTAAACAAATATTGGTTTGATTATCTTTAATTAAAGATATCGCCTTAGCTCCTAGTCCTGAACCAATATAACGATCCATCGCACTAGGCACCCCACCCCGTTGAATATAACCAAGAATTTGTGCTCTTGTTTCAATATTCGTCTCTTTTTCAACATATTGAGCTAGATCTAAAACATTACAAATATTTTCGGTAATAACAATAATGGTATTACGTTTATGTAAGTTATTACCCTCTTTAACAGCTTCAACAATAGCATCACAACTAAATTCTGATTTTTTGGTAATAATTGCTTCAGCTCCCGTACTAATACCAGCTTTTAAAGCAATATCACCACAATTACGTCCCATCACTTCAACAATTGAACAACGATTATGAGAATTGGAGCTATCTTTTATTTTATCAATAGCTTCAACAACCGTATTAACAGCGGTATCAAAACCAATAGTATACTTAGTCGAAGCAATATCATTATCAATTGTTCCAGGAAGACAGACGACCTTCACTCCATGTTTATATAAACTATAAGCCCCTAAATAAGAACCTTCACCACCAATAACGATCAGACATTCAATTCCTAGGCCTTTAATATTTTCAGCAGCTCTAATAACATTAGCATCATTTTTAAATAAATCAAAGCGTGAAGTTCCTAGAAAGGTACCACCATGATTTAACTTTTCAGCAACACTACGATGAGATAATCTAATATATTCGTTATTATATAATCCTTTATAACCATCTAAGATGCCAATTATTTCATAATTTTCAAAAAGAGCGGCTCGAACCGCTCCTCTAATTGCTGCATTCATCCCAGGAGCATCTCCACCAGAGGTGAGAATTGCTAGCTTTTTCATCTTATTTACCTTTACTAGCTATATCATCAAGAACTAAAGTAACAAAATCATTAGTACTAATACTTACTTGTTCTTCACTACCATACTTACGATAAGTTACAGTATTGTTTTCTACTTCTTCATCACCTATTACAATACTATATGGTATTTTCTTAACTTGTGCATCTCTAATTAAATAACCTAATTTTTCATCACGGTACTCAACACTAGAACGTAATTCTTCATTAAAAAATAAGTCATTAACTTTATTAGCATAATCACGATGGACATCACTAACCGGAATAATTTTAATTTGTTCAGGTGCTAACCAAGTTGGAAAGGCTCCAGCATAATGTTCGATTAATATTCCAATAAAACGTTCAATTGATCCAAGAACAGTACGATGAAGCATTACTGGTTGTTGTTTTGAACCATCTTGCTCAACATAAGTCATATCAAAACGTTTTGGTAAATTCATATCTAATTGAATTGTTCCACACTGCCATATACGACCAATTGAATCTCTTAATTTAAAATCTAATTTCGGTCCATAGAAAGCTCCATCACCAGGATTAATAACATAATCACGACCACTAGCTTTACAAGCTTTAGCAAGAGCTGCTTCACTTAATTCCCAAACTTTTTCATCGCCAATAGCATTATCAGGACGAGTACTTAATTCAATTGAATAAGATAAGCCAAAGACAGAATAGATTTCTTCATAAACATTTATTAATTCTACAATTTCACTCTCAATTTGTTCAGGAGTACAATAAATATGAGCATCATCTTGAGTAAAAGCTCTTACTCTAAATAAACCATGTAATGCCCCACTAGCTTCATGACGGTGCACATGACCTAATTCACCAATACGCATTGGTAAATCACGATAAGAATGAATATCATTTTTATAACATAATATTCCGCCTGGACAATTCATCGGTTTAATCGCAAATTCATGCTTATCAATTTCTGAAGTATACATATTTTCACGATAATTAAACCAATGTCCTGATACTTCCCATAATTCTTTATTAAGCATCGTTGGTGTCATGATCATTTTATACCCTTCACGACGATGAACTTGATGCCAGAATTTCAATAACTGATCTCTAAGAACCATCCCATTAGGTAACCAGAATGGAAAACCAGGTCCATATTCACTTAACATAAATAAGTCTAATTCTTTTCCTAATTTACGATGATCTCTTTTTTTAGCTTCTTCTAAGAATAATAAATGATCAGTAAGTTCTTGTTTAGTCGCTTTAGCAATACCATATATTCTTTGTAACATAATATTATCAGAATCACCACGCCAATAAGCTCCTGCTACTGATAATAATTTAAAATTCTTAATTACTTTGGTATTTTCAACATGAGGTCCACGACATAAATCGACAAAATCTCCTTGTTGATAAAGAGTAATAACTTGATCTTCTAACTCACTAATAAGTTCACTTTTATATTCGTCATTTTTAAAAATATCTAAAGCTTCTTCTTTAGTAGTAACTATTCTATTAACTGGAATAGCTTCAGAAACAATCTTATTCATTTCTTTTTCTATTTTTTTAAGACTTTCTTCATTAAATTGTTCAACACAGTCCATATCATAATAGAAACCAGCTTCAATACGAGGTCCAACTCCAAATTTAGTTCCTGGATATAAACGACTGATAGCATGAGCCATTAAATGAGCACAAGAATGATTTAAGATATCTTCTCCTTCTGGAGTATCAAACTCTATTAAGTTAATTTTAGCATCACTTTCAATTTCGCGATTTAAATCATACATTTCATCATTAACATAACCAGCTATAACATTTTTACGTAATGTTTTAGAAATATCCCCAGCAATACTTGCTAAAGTTATCCCCTTTTCATATTCTTTGACACTTCCATCTTTAAATATAATTTTTACCATTTTATTCATCCTCTCTTTTTTAATAAAAAAATGTCCATCCCCAAGGACGAACATATCGTGGTACCACCTTAATTTATTTAATAAAAATATTAAATCTCTCATCTTTTAACGCAAGATTAACGACACACTTTTTCAAGGGTAGCTCCTAGGTAGTAATAAAGATATCATAACTGCCTAGCTTCCATCGTTCTAGACTTGCTGTAAGTATGATTATAGTTATCATGTCCTATTCATAACTTTTGACTTGCAAGTATCATACAATAAAAATATCAACAAAGCAAGCATTTTACATAAATTACGATATTTTTTTATAATAAAGGTCAATATTTTCGATGATAAATTATCATCAACTTTTAATTAATTAAAGATAATTATCTTTTTATGGTGCTAAATAGTGACATAAGATTTATAAATAAGTAATACTTTAGACTTAATTGAAGATAATCACTAAGATAATATTTAAAAAGTTAGAATCACTTTAAGCAACTCTAACTTCATCTTAGTATTGAGAATTATTCACTTTCACTAGTTTGATCAATCTCTT
>JAITPW010000046.1 GCA_031289255.1 Bacilli bacterium | reverse complement strand
ATTGATATTATTTATACTGTTGGACGAACTGGGAAAATAACCCCTAATGCTCTTTTAGAACCAGTCTTTGTTGCTGGTTCAACAGTAAAAAAAGCTACTCTTCATAATTATGATTTTATTAAAAATTTAGATATTAGATTAAATGATTATGTTGTTATTCATAAATCAGGAGATATTATTCCCGAAGTTATTGAAGTTGTTCTTGATAAAAGACAACCAAGTGCTCAAAGTATTAACATGATTAGTAATTGTCCTATTTGTCAAAGTAAATTACAACAAATTGATGATAGTGTTGATTATTATTGTCTTAATCCTGATTGTGATGCGAAAAAAATTGAAAGTATCATTCATTTTAGTTCTCGAAATGCATTAAATATTGTTGGATTAGGGGAAAAACAAATTGAGTTTTTTTATAATGAAGGATATTTAAAGAAGATTAGTGATATTTATGATATTGTTAATTATGAGAATGATATTATTAATGCTAAAGGTTTTGGCAAGTTATCTTTTGAAAATTTAATAAGTAGTATTAATGAAAGTAAAAAGGCTAGTCTTGATCAAGTTCTTTTCGGTCTAGGGATTAGACATTTAGGGAATAAGAGTGCTAAAGTATTATGTGCTAATTTTAAAAGTATTGATGATCTTATTAATGCTACATATGATGAATTACTAACAATAAAGGAAATAGGTCATAAAATTGCTCAATCTATTATTGCTTATTTTAGTGATGAGAAGAATATTTTATTAATTAATAAATTAAAAAATAATGGTTTATTAATGAATAATAGTTTATATCAAGCGATTAGGGCCCAAGATAGTTATTTTAGTAATAAAATTATCGTTTTAACAGGGACTTTATTAGAGTATTCAAGAGATGAATTGAAAATGATTCTTGAAAAAAAGAATGCTACTATAACTAATAGTGTATCTAAAAAAACTGATCTTATTATCAGTGGTAGTAAGTCGGGTTCTAAATTAGATAAGGGAATTAGTTTGAATATTCCAATAATGAATGAAGAAGAATTATTAAATATATTAGATGAGGAGAATACTAATGATTAATTTTGATATTGATGTTTTGTTAGATGATTTATATTTAAGCTCAGAAGGTAATGAGTTAGCATTTATTAAAAGTGAGTTTGCCATGATTGCTAAAGCAATTGCTTACTTTGATGATGTTAATGTTGAAGGGATAAAAACGAGTACTTGGCCTTTTTTGATTTATAATAATTATTTAAGAGAAGATGAGATTACTCATACAATGAAACAGGATGATGCCTTTGCGAATGCTCAACAAACGCAAGATAATTATGTTAAATATGTGAAGGTGGTGTAAAGATGCATAAAAAAACAATTATTGAGTTACATAATGATTTAGTAAATCATAAAATTAAGATCAATGAATTAGCTTTAAGTGCAAGTAATCATTTGCAAGCAATTAATAATAAATTAAATGCCATTAATAGTTATTGTGATTATCCAGTTAATGATAATGATGATTATTCTTCTTTATTAGGGGGAATACCTTATGTTATGAAGGATTTATTCGCAACTAAAGATTATTTAACAACTTCTTCTTCAGCTATGCTGGCTAATTTTATTCCTAAATATAGTGCAACTGTTTATAATAATTTGGTGGCTCAAAATACGATCATGATTGCAAAGTCAAACTTGGATGAATATGGAATGGGTGGTACTAATTTAAATTCTATTAATGGCATGAGTAGAAATCCTTATGATTGTTCTAAAGGAAGTGGTGGCTCTAGTGGTGGTAGTGCGGCTGTTGTTGCCGCTGGTTGTGTTCCTTTTGCTTTAGGAACTGATACTGGTGATTCAGTACGAAAACCTGCTGCTTATTGTGGTATTTATGGTTTTAAACCAAGTTGGACAGTGGTTTCTCGTTATGGAGTTTTTCCTTATGCAAGCAGTTTAGAACAACCAGGAGTATTTACACGCTGTGTTGATGATGTTGCTATTGTTATGGAATGTCTTAATGGGCCTGATCCATTAGATATGAGTTCGTTAGTGCATCAAAAAGAAGCCTTTTATCAAAATTTACTTACTAATGATAAACCATTAAAAATTGGTTATATTAAAGAATTAATCGAAACTTTTGATAATGAAATTGTTTTAAATCAGTTTGAAGAAGTTAAAGAATATCTCCAATCACTAAATCATGAATTAGTTGAATTACATATTCCTAAGCCATTATTACGTTGTGGACGTGGTGTTTATCATGTTATAGCAAACTCGGAAGCTACTAGTAATCTTGCTAATTTAACTGGTATTGATTTTGGATTGCAGATTATTAATGGTGATGTAAAAAATTCGATTATTGCCTCTCGGAATGCTGGCCTTACCAAATATACGAAAGCTCGTTTATTAATTGGGGCATTATCTTTAAAAGAAGCTAATAAAGAAAATTATTTTGAAAAAGCAAAAAAAATTAGAACAATATTTATTAATACATTTAATGATTTATATCGTGAAGTTGATGTTATTTTTGCTCCAGCAGCTAATTCGCGAGCAATTGATTTTGAAAATGAAGTCTTTCCA
>JAITPW010000044.1 GCA_031289255.1 Bacilli bacterium | reverse complement strand
AGATTGAGAGTATTTTATAATATAGATATTTAAAAAAGAAGAATTAATTATTATCATCTAAAATTATAATTTATATGAATAAAAAAGATGCTTGTTTTTTAAGAAAATTAATTTATAATATTAAGAGTGTAAAGATAAAAATAAAGATGGTAAGTATATTTACTTATATTTTACACATAAAACTTTATAAAATGAAAACAAATAACTAACCAAACCTATGAACAAAAATAAATTATTCTTCTTTAGTTTCATTAAGTATTGACTTAATTTTACTATGATAATTTGACTTCATTACCCTTCTTTTATTACTATTGTTATTTTAAAAATAAAATTTTATCATTTCATTTTATTATACTTACCACCCCTTGATAAGGGGCTTTTTTTTAAGCATATCTTAAACATTGTATAAATATGCTAATAGTGCTAGAATTATGAAGAAAGGTAGGTTTTAAAATGAGTTTATTAATTGGATTATCTTTACCGATAATAGTATTGATTATTATTGGTTTATTAGTAGTTTTTATTTTATTATGGGGGATTGCTACTTATAATGGATTTATTTCTTTAAAGAATAACTGTGAGGAAGCTTTTTCAACGATGGATGTTTATCTTAAGAAAAGATATGATCTTATTCCTAATTTAGTGGAAACAGTTAAAGGTTATGCTAAGCATGAGAAAAGTACTTTAGAAGATGTTATTAAAGCTCGAAATAGTGCGATGAATGCCAGTAATGTTGATGAAGAACTAGCAATGCAAGGTGATCTTCAAAAAACTTTAGGACGCTTATTTGCGATTGCCGAAGCTTATCCTGATTTAAAAGCTAATCAGAATTTTCTTGATCTACAAAATCAACTCCAAAATATTGAACAAGAAATTGCCTCTTCTCGTAAATATTATAATGCTGTTGTCAAACAATTTAATAATAAGGTTCAACAAGTTCCTTCTAATATAATAGCGGGTATGTTTCATTTTTCAACAAAGAAAATGTATGAAGTTGATAATGTCGAAGAAAGATCAAATGTTAAGGTATCTTTTTAAATGAAAAAAATAGGGAAACTAGTTTTTCCTTTTTTATTAGTATTTTTTCTCTTTATTAGTACTAATATTAAAGCTGAAACTAATAGAAATCAATGTTATGAATGTATTGAGAATTATCATCTACAATTAGATGTCAAAAATAATGGTATTATTCATGTTAAACAAGACCTTCAATACTATTTTGGAAGTGCTAAACATGGTATTTATGTCAGTGTACCAGAATTCTATTTTATGAATTTTGATAATACTTATAAAGCTTATTATTGGCGGGTTGATAAAATTGTGGTAGCTAATGATCATTACAATATTGACCAACAATTAAAAGGAAAAGTAATTAAAATAGGTGATGAAGATCGGCTTGTTAGTGGTAATCATCATTATACGATTGAATACGATATTCATAGTACTGATTTAAAATATCATGATCTAGAAATGTTGTATTATAATATTGTGGGTAGTGGTTGGAATATTCCAATTTTAAAAACTTCTTTTGAAATAAAGATGCCTAAAGAATTTAAAGGTAAACCTTATTTCTACCCTCCCCAATCAAGTCAAACTAAAGTAATTACGGATATTAATAATCAAAAAATTACTGGTTCTTTTAATGATGTTATTTATCCTGGAGAAGCATTAACTATTAAATTAGATTTACCTAATGATTATTTTTCTTTTAATAATAATACCAAGATTCCTCTTATTTTTTTAGGATGTACTATGGTTTTATTGGTTGGGGGAATCATCTTGTTTATTAAATATGGTCGTGATGATAAGATTATCACAACAGTTGAATTTCAAGCTCCTGATCAATTATCTAGTGCTGAAGTAGGTTATCTGGCTAATAATAGTGATTTTTCAAAAAATATTATTTCATTATTTGTTTATTGGGCAAGTAAAGGATATCTAAAAATTAGACAAGATAGTGAAGATAAGTTTACTTTTATAAAAATTAAAGATATTGATGATCATATTATGTCTTATGAAAGATCATTATTTAAAGCTCTTTTTAATAAGAGTGATGAAGTTGCTAGTGATCAATTACCGGAGGGCTATACTGATTTATATACTGATGGTTCATTTGAATATCGTAATCATTTTAAAGGACAAAAAGCTATTTTTGAAAAAAAAGCTAGCAAAGTTCAATTAATATTAGGTATATTATCCTTTATCATAACACCATTTTTTATCGGATTATTGGCATTCAATATAACTCATAGTTTCTTAATAGGCATAGCGACTTTATTAATAACATTAGTCTTATTTCTGATTAGTGGTTTTCTACTATACAGTAATTTTACTAATCATTTTATCATTAGTAAGAGTAAACGTTTTATAAAAATATTTGCCAGTATGATAGGGATAATCATTTTTAATATCATTATTTATATTCCGATAATGTTGTTGAGTATCACTTATCTACCCCTGCTGATGGGTATTAATATTAGTTTTATTATTATTATCTTTGTGGCCTTAATGTCAAAACGTACACCTTTTTATAATCATGTCATGGGACAGATATTGGGACTAAGAAACTTTATAACCTTAGTCGAAAAAGATCGTTTAGAACTTCTTGTTCATGATAATCCGGTTCTTTTCTATGATATTTTACCTTTTGCTTATGTTTTAAATGTTAGTGATGTCTGGATCAAAAACTTTGAACATATTAATATGGTAGCTCCTGATTGGTATGATGGTTCCCTTTATAATGGCTATGCTTTTAATAATATCTTCATCTATAGCATGCTCTTTAATTCAGTTCATACTAATGTTGAATCTAATATGATTGATTTTGGTGATAAGACAGGTGGTTTCTCTAGTGGCGGCTTTGGTGGTGGTGGCTTCTCTGGAGGTGGCTTTGGAGGTGGTGGTGGTGGTTCTTGGTAAGAATCACTACTTGTTCAGCATAATTATCATAATGAGCTTATAATCTTAAAAAATACCTTAAGTTAGGTATTTTTTTAATAATAATAACTACTTTTAATTGACTTGTTTATGTAAAATGTAGTATGATATTTAAGCAAGCACTTTTAGTGTGTTTTTATAAAGTGATTTATAGAACGCCTGGAAATGTGTGTTATATTTTATCAAGAAGGGAGGCACCAAAATGCCAACAATTAACCAATTAGTTAACAAGGGTCGTGTATCAAAAGTTTATAAGTCAAAATCACCTGCATTAAATAGAGGTTATAATACTTTAAAAAAGAAAAACACTAATATTAGCGCTCCTCAAAAAAAGGGAGTATGTACTAGGGTTGCCACAATGACACCTAAAAAACCAAACTCTGCGTTAAGAAAATATGCCAGAGTAAGATTATCTAATCACATGGAAGTTACAGCTTATATTCCAGGGATTGGTCATAACTTACAAGAACATAGTGTGGTCTTAATTCGTGGTGGTCGTGTTAAGGATTTACCAGGGGTTAGATATCATATTATTCGTGGGACATTAGATTGTGCAGGAGTTAATGATCGTAAACAAGGTCGTTCATTATATGGAACTAAAAGACCAAAAGCTAGTAAATAGTTATTATAGAAAAGCTTAATTTGAGAAAGGGGGATTATCAATGCCACGTAAAGGACATGTTGCGAAACGTGATGTCTTAGTAGATCCAGTTTATAACTCGAAACTAGTTTCACGTATGATTAATAAAATTATGGTTGATGGTAAAAAAGGTATTGCACAAACATTATTGTATGATGCTTTTAAATTGATTGAAGAAAAAACCAATGAAAGTGCTATGGACGTATTTGAAAAAGCATTAGATAACGTTATGCCATTATTAGAATTAAAAGTTCGTCGTATTGGAGGAGCAAACTATCAAGTTCCTGTTGAAGTTAGAGAAGAAAGAAGAGCTACTTTAGGATTAAGATGGATTGTTAATTATGCAAGACTTCGTAATGAAAAATCAATGATGCAAAGACTTGCGAATGAAATTATGGATGCTGCTAATGGAACTGGAGCATCAGTTAAGAAAAAAGAAGATACTCATAAAATGGCTGAAGCTAATAAAGCTTTCGCTCATTTCAAATGGTAAATATATTACTTAAGAAAGGAGCATATTAATGGCACGAGAAACGTCATTAGAAATGACAAGAAATTTTGGAATTATGGCTCATATTGATGCCGGAAAAACAACGGCAACTGAGCGTATTCTATATTTTTCAGGAAAAATTCATAAAATTGGTGAAACTCATGAAGGAGCTAGCCAAATGGATTATATGGAACAAGAAAAAGAACGTGGTATTACCATTACTTCAGCTGCAACAACAGCTATGTGGAAAAAACATCGTTTAAATATTATTGATACTCCTGGTCATGTTGACTTTACAGTAGAAGTTGAAAGATCATTAAGAGTATTAGATGGGGCAGTTGCGGTCTTAGATGCTAAAGCAGGTGTTGAACCACAAACTGAAACGGTTTGGCGTCAAGGTACTAGATATCATGTTCCTCGTATTGTTTTTGCGAACAAGATGGATGCAACTGGAGCTGATTTTATGATGTCAGTCCGTTCATTACACTCTCGTTTAGATGCTAATGCAGCAGCAATTCAAATGCCAATTGGAGCCGAAAATGATTTCATTGGTATCATTGATTTAATTGAAATGAAAGCTCATATGTATAAAGATGATGCTGGTGAAGAAATTGCTATTGAAGAAATTCCGGCTGACTTAAAAGTTGAAGCTGAAACATTAAGAATGGAATTATTAGAAAGATTAGCAGACTTTGATGAAGATTTAATGATGATGATTTTAGAAGGAGAAGAAAACCCTCCAATCGAATTAATTAAAGAAACAATTCGTAAAGCGGTTTTATCAGCTGAATTCTTTCCTGTATTATGTGGTTCAGCTTATAAAAACAAAGGTGTTCAATTATTGTTAGATGCGGTTGTTGATTACTTACCTTCACCAATTGATATTCCACCAATTATGGGACACTTAGATGATGGAACTGAAGAAGCTCGACCACCACAAGACAATGGACCATTCTCAGCTTTAGCCTTTAAGGTTATTACTGATCCATTCGTGGGAAGATTAACTTTCTTTAGAGTTTATTCAGGTCATGTTTCAAGTGGAACTTATATTTATAATTCTACTAAAGGAAAGAAAGAACGTTTAGGACGTATCTTACAAATGCATGCTAATACTCGTAATGAAATTAGTGATGTTTATTCAGGAGATATTGCTGCAGCTGTTGGTCTAAAAGATACAACAACTGGAGATACATTATGTGATGAAAAGAATCCGATTATTCTTGAATCAATGGATTTCCCTGAACCAGTTATTAATGTTGCTGTTGAACCAAAATCAAAAGCTGATCAAGATAAAATGGGTGTTGCCCTATCAAAATTAGCTGAAGAAGATCCAACTTTCAGACAATATACTGATGAAGAAACCGGACAAACAATTATTGCTGGAATGGGTGAATTACACTTAGATGTTATTGTTGATCGAATGAAAAGAGAATTTGGAGTAGAAGCTAATGTGGGAGCTCCTCAAGTATCTTATCGTGAAACAATTAAAGAATCAGCTGAAGTTGAAGGAAAATACATTAAACAATCTGGTGGACGTGGACAATATGGACATGTTTGGATTAAGTTTGAACCTAATCCAGAAAAAGGATATGAATTTGTTGATTCAATCGTAGGTGGGGTTGTTCCTCGTGAATATATCTCAAGTGTTAATGCGGGACTTAAAGATGCCGCTGCTGGAGGTATCATTGCTGGTTATCCATTAATTGATTTCAAAGCAACATTATTTGATGGTTCATATCATGATGTTGACTCGAGTGAAATGGCCTATAAAATTGCAGCTAGTATGGCCTTAAAAGATGCTGCTAAAAAATGTAAACCTGTATTACTAGAACCAATTATGGCAGTAGAAATAGTTGTTCCAAGTGAATATATGGGCGATGTTATGGGCGATATCTCATCACGTCGTGGTCGTATTGAAGGACAAGATGAAAGAGGAAATGCGATTGCAATTGAGTGCATGGTACCACTTGCAGAAATGTTTGGATATGCGACATCATTAAGAAGTAATACGCAAGGTCGTGGAAATTATACAATGCAATTTGATCATTATGAAGACACACCTAAGTCGATTACGGAAGAAATTATCAAGAAAAATACTGGTGCTTAATTAGTAATACTTGATAAAAAATAAAAAATTTAATACAATTATAATGTTAAAGAACAATTAGGAGGAAAAAGAAATGGCAAAAGCTAAATTTGATCGTAGTAAAACACATGTTAATATCGGTACAATTGGTCATGTTGACCACGGTAAAACAACTTTAACTGCTGCAATTGCAACAGTATTAGCAAAAAGTATTGGTGGAGAAGCTGCTAGCTATGCAGATATTGATAATGCACCTGAAGAAAAAGAAAGAGGAATCACAATCAATACTTCTCATATCGAATATGAAACAGCAACTCGTCACTATGCACACGTTGACTGTCCAGGTCATGCTGACTATGTTAAAAACATGATCACTGGAGCAGCACAAATGGATGGAGCTATCTTAGTAGTATCTGCTACTGATGGACCAATGCCTCAAACTAGTGAACATATTTTATTATCAAGACAAGTAGGGGTTCCTTACATTGTTGTCTTTATTAATAAATGTGACATGGTTGAAGATGAAGAATTAATTGATTTAGTTGAAATGGAAGTAAGAGACTTATTAATTAAATATGAATTCCCTGGAGAAGAAACACCAATTATCCGTGGTTCTGCCTTAAAAGCATTAGAAGGTGAAGCTGATTGGGAAAAAGGAATTTTAGAATTAATGGAAGCTGTTGATACTTATATTCCTGCTCCTGAAAGAGATACTGACAAACCATTCTTATTACCAGTTGAAGATGTCTTTACAATTACTGGACGTGGTACAGTTGCAACTGGTAAAGTTGATCGTGGTACTATTAAAGTTAATGATGAAGCTGAAATCATTGGTATTAAAGAAACAAACAAAACAGTTGTTACTGGATTGGAAATGTTTAGAAAATTATTAGATGAAGCATATGCAGGAGATAATGTTGGAGCTCTATTACGTGGTATTAACCGTGAAGAAATCCAACGTGGACAAGTACTTGCTAAACCAGGAAGTGTTACTCCTCATACTCACTTTAAATCAGAAGTTTATATCTTAACTAAAGAAGAAGGTGGACGTCATACACCATTCTTCGCAAACTATCGTCCTCAATTCTATTTCCGTACTACTGATGTAACTGGTGTTATTGAGTTACCTGCTGATACTGAAATGGTAATGCCTGGAGATAATGTTAATATGATCGTTGATTTAATTGCTCCAATCGCTTTAGAACAAGGGACTAAGTTCTCTATTCGTGAAGGTGGAAGAACTGTTGGTGCTGGAGTAGTAACTGAAATTATTAAATAATTAGACTTTAAAATATGAAATAGGTATTATCATTTTATCGATAGTATATAAAAATTCTTATTTAAAGATAATTTAAATGATAAGGAAATTTAATTTCCTTATCATTTTTTTATTGAAAAATTATAAAATAAGGATAATTAGATTGGAAAAAAATTTTAAACGATCAATTAAGAAGTTTGTTAGAAGATAAATTAACTAAGGGAAATAAGCAGAGAAACATTACAATTTTGTCATGTTTCCTAAATTTAATTGTATTATTATTTGACACATGGTATTGTATTATTAGTAATGATTTAAAAAAAATTAGTTATACAAAGTTTATTATAATAAGTATTAATTTTCATTTATTATAATAAATTTTAGTAGCTTGTTGATGAAATATAAGTTAAAATACTATTATAGGATGTGTTATTTATGAATGAGGCTTTATTTGTACCAAATCAACCGTCAATTATTGATATTTTTATTAGTGATAAAAAGTTTAATAATAAAGATATTATTAAAAGAATTAATGAAAGTGCTTTTTCTGAGGATGTAAATGTAATTGATATAAAAAAACAGATTATAAAAGTAGAAATTACTTATAAATCAGTTGATTTTCAATTATATCTTCAGATTGTTGCTAATAAAAGAGATGAAATTAAAGAAGTTAGTAGTGTATTAGTTAACGAAGATATTATTGATGAAGCATATCATTGTAAGTTTTATATTAGATCATATTTAGATGCTAAACATGATTTTGTGAAAGGTTATTATGCTCAATTAAAGGTTTTAGCTTCATTAAGTGATAATCCATTGTTAATCTTTGATAATAGCCAATGGTGTTTATATTCAGTTGGTTATTTACAACAATGTGCTAAATATGATGTTGATATTATTGATTCTAATTTATTTAAAATTAGATATGATGGTAAACATTGTTTATTTACTCAAGGTTTAGGTAGATTTGGTATTAAAGAAGTAGTAATGGTTTTAGCAAGTGATTATTATACAGAAATTAGTTATCTATTATCAAGGTTAGCTCGTTATTATATTGAAAATGGTCAATTAGTTAATAGTATTACTAAGTATCCGGAAGTATTAGAATCGGCTAGTTTTGGTTGTTTATTAGAATTTAGTGCTATTAAGGAACAATATGATTTAGCTAGTATTAAAAAAGTTGTTAATGAACGTTTAATTAGTGATGATTATTTATTATTTAGTGTACATGATAGTGAAGATATTAATAATTACTTAATTAGCTATGATAATTCTTTAGAAAAATTAAAGAATCGTAAGTTAATCTATACCTCAACCCGCTATTTCGAAGATGAAAAGCAATTAGCTCAGAAAACTTTAGATAGTGTTATTGAACTATTAAATGAGATTGATGATCAAAATACTTTAATGGTTCTAGCGAGTGATGATACTTTAAATATTGATTGGTATTATTATGATGGCTGTAGTAATAATAAGATTATTCTTAAAAATAACCTTAATGTTTTAGCAATCACCAAAGAAGAAGTCTTAAAATGGAATTATAAAGGGATAACACCATTATATGCTTATTCTTTATTTGAATAAAACGGTAAATTAGTTACCGTTTTTTTTGTGCTTGAATAAATAGATTTTGATTATTTCAAAAGCTCCACAAAGTTAAATAAATAATATGAATTGTAACAATATCGATGATTACTTTACTTTTATGTTTTATAAAGGTAGAATGAGTTTATGAAGAATAGTATAATCAATTAAATAGTGGAGATTAAAAAGTGAAAAGGTTTATATTATTTGTCTTAGTATTAGTTATTTCACTAGTTTCCGTAAGTGAAATGAAAGCGGCAAGTATTAATCATATTGTTTATGATAAAAACAATCTTAATAATCTTGTTGAGAATCGGGCTATGGAAGTAGGCAGTGAACTTGATTACTTACAAGTCAATGTTACAGGTACTATTCAAAGTGTTAGTTGGACTAATGAAGATAGTTCAGTAGTCTCAATAAGTGGTTCTAATTTAAATCCACTTATTAAAGCTAAAAAAGTAGGAACGACTCGACTTAAAGTTACTATTACAACATTAGAAGGTGATTCGGGTAGTCAATATGTTTTGCTTAGTATTTATTCTAAACTTAATAATGAATTTGCTTATACTAGAACTAATGATGCAATTGTCAAAAAAGGAGCTTTACCTAGTTCACCAGAAAGAGGCGTATTACCTCTAAATCAAAGTTTTAATATCCTAGGTCAATGTGGTAGTTATTATTATATTAATATGGTTGATGATATTAATGGAAACTATGATTTTAATGATAGTGTTGCTAGTGATTATGGTTTTATTCTTAAGAGTAAAGTAAGTATTCCAACAACTAGTTATACTCTTAATAAAGATAGTATTAGTTTAAAACTAAAAACTAATGGCAGCATTAGTTATAGTTTT
>JAITPW010000033.1 GCA_031289255.1 Bacilli bacterium | reverse complement strand
AAGAGATTGATATCAGTACGATCACTGGTGATTATTATGAATTTTTAAATGTTACAAGTAAACATAGTATTAAAGTCATCTTTGAAAAAGAAGCAAAAGATGATAATAAAGAAATTGATACTGGTAAGGATAATAAAGATAAGAAGAAAATACCACCAGGTGGTAATGAATATTTAAGTTATCTAGGAATTTTATTTAGTTTAATGAGTATTCTTGGAACTGGAGTTTATTATCAAAAAATAAAAAAATAAATTATTAAAATCTTTACTTTGTAAGATTTGTCATTAAAAAAGCGAAAATACTCACTGTCTATCTAGAGATTTCGCTTTTTTAATTTGATTTATAAGTTTTTAAAATATTTTATTTTTTTTGATACTATACTGAAATCTTTTCTATAATCAAACTTACTATCTAATTTATCAGTTAGTATCATCTTTTTAATAGAGAATTTCTTAACTAATATTAGATTATTTAGAGAAGATTAGTATCGTATTATTAGTTTTTATTTATTTGTTAAGAGGCGATAAGTTTCCATTAAGATAAATTTAGCAGCTCTTAATCTTATTTCATTGCGATTACCACGTAAGTTAAGTTGATAAGGATAGTATTGCTTATTAATAAGAATACCAAAGTATACTAAACCGATTGGTTTCTGAGGGGTTCCGCCAGTTGGACCTGCCAGTCCAGTTATGCTAAGAGCGATATCACTATGATTAAGTTTTTGTAAACCAAATGCCATTTCTTTGGCGCACTGAGCACTTATTTCAGAATATTTATTTAATGTATTACTACTAACAAGTAGATATTTTTGTTTAGCTTCATTATCATAAGTAATGATACTTTCTTTTAATATTTTGCTAGCATGAGGAATATCGGCAATTAAAGAGGCTACTAAACCAGCTGTACAACTTTCGGCACTACTGATAATAAGCTGGTTATTAATTAGATAATCAACTAAATCAGCAATCGGATTCTTACTAGAAGCAACATAGTTAGCTCTAAAGAGCTTGATTAGTTCATCATGACAAGCATTGATAGCTTGTTCATCTTCGCTAATTAAACGATAAATTATGCCATAATCTTGCATATAAGTGCCAATTTTAAGAGTTGGATACTTTTCATATAAATAATGCATTTGGGCTTCAGCACTGCTTTCACCAATATTAATTAAATAGATATTTTTCTCATAAATGGTTTGGCTAATTAAAGTTTTTAAATATTCTTTAAACATGATACGATTTTCACTTGGTGGTCCAGGTAAGACCCAATAGCTAGTTTGTTCCTTAGTAAAATAATAGCCATTAGCTGTACCATTATAATTAATAATAATATTATCAATATCACTAAAGAGCGCTTGTTTAGTATTAACATCTTGATAGATAATGTGATGTTGACTAAACCATTGTTTTAATTTAACTAATTCAACTTCATTAACATTGAGTTTTAAATTGAGAGCTTGGGCAATACTTTCTTTAGTTACATCATCACTAGTTGGTCCTAGTCCACCACTTATAATAATTAAATCATAATTATTATGTAAATGATGAATAGCTTTAATTATATTTGGACCTTCATCATTTATGGTTAAATGAATGGCTGTTTCATAACCATAATCATGAAGTTCTTTACTAAAATAAGTAGCATTACTATTAAGGACATTGCCTTGTAATAATTCATCACCAATTGATAGGATTGCTATTTTCATATTAATCATCACCTTTAGTCTAATTATAAAGCATATAAAATAAAAGTGTTAATTTTTTAATTTAATTGGTACTAGCTGGGTATTAATGGTAAAATATAAAGGGAAGTGATAATATGAAATATTTAGATATATTAAAACAAATGCGTAGTAAACGTCTCATGAATCCTACTAATATTAGTAAACAGGATTTGGAAGATGTTGTTGAACATTTAGTTTATATGCAGAATGCTCGTAACTTACAACAATTACGTTATGTAATAATCGACCATGCTGATGAAGCTATTTTTAAGATGACTAATCTTGTTAGTGATCATAAGATTCCTTTAGAAAATGCCCCAAGTGCTTATTTAATTATTGGAACATTGCATGATGTTAATCCTAATAAATTATTAGGTATGGATATTGGGATTGCTAGTCAAATAATAAAAGAAGCTTGTTTTGAAAAAGGCTATGATACGATTACTATTAATAATGTAGCTTTAAAAGAATTAGCTGATTACGTAAATAAACCAGGTTTTTATCCTCAAAATATTATTGCTATTGGTGTTTCAACGATGGAAATTAAAACAATTGTTAATAATAAACAAACTGGTACGACTAAGGATGAGCATAATAACCATGTTGTTTATAAGCTTGATAAAGATACTTTATTAATGAAATAAAGAAGATTGCTAAGATAATACATTAATTTAGAAAAGAGAATGATGATGAAAAAAATACAAATATTAATAATAGGACTATGTTTCTTATTAGGGGGGTGTTCTATTCTGATGAAACCAATTGATAATGCTCGTTTATATGCTGGTGAGTTTAGCAAGATTGTTAATGGTAAGATTCAAATTGATCCTAATGAGAAAGAATATCTTGAGTTTATAAGTACGATGAAATCGAAACTAAATGATTTAGATCAAGTTAAATTAAAAGATGCTCTTGAAAGTAATAAAGACTTATTAGTAAAAAAAGGACAACAAATTATTACTAAATTAGAAGAAGCTAATAAGTATTATAAAAACAAGAAGATTAATGAATATAATAAAACGATGAATGATTTAAATGAGTTAGTCGAAGAGTATAATAAACTAGTTGAAAAATTAAATAAATAAGAAAGTTTCAGATATTGAAACCTTTTTATCTTTAAACAGATAAAATAATATAATTTAAGGAAAGTGATGACATGAGTAAAAATACATTATTAAAAGGAGCGATGTGGGGTACTTTGGCTGTTTTCCTTTCTAAAGTCCTCGGCTTTATTTATTTAATTCCTTTTAATAAGTTTCTTAATGTTAATGAACAGATTATTTTTACATCTTCATATCGTATCTATGCTTATGTTTTATTGATTGCAACAGCAGGCATCCCTTTTGCAACTGCCAATCTCATTGCTAAGTACAATGCTCATGATAATTATCATATTAGTTTTAAAATATTAAAAATAACGACCATAATCATGTTTATTATTGGTTTTATCTGTTTTGTTGTTTTATTTAGCTTTGCTTTACCAATTGCTCGTTTAATTGTTACTAGTTCAACAAATGGTAATGTTATTAATAATGTTAGTGTTGGCATTAAAATAATTGCTAGTGCTTTAATAATCGTTCCTTTATTAAGTGTCGTCCGTGGTTTCTTCCAAGGATATAAAGAGATTCAATTAACATCAATGTCCCAATTAATAGAACAAATGATTAACTCAGGCTTTATTTTAGCAGCTTTATTTTTAGCTGGTGGTGGAATTGTTAAAAATATTGATGCCGTTTATTTTGCGATATTATGTGCGACGCTAGCAAGTATTGGCTCTTTACTATATTTAATAAGACATTTTATAAAACTAAAATCAATGTTTAGTGATTATCTTAAAAAAAGTAATTATGCCTATCAAGTAAGTAATAGGATGATTATTAAACAGATTATTGCGATATCAATACCTTATATTGTTGTTGTCCTGTTAGCCCAATCTAATGATTTGATTGATTTAATGTATACGATTAGAGGTTTAGTTGCTCATGGTTTTAATATTGAACAAGCTAAAGAATTTTCAACAGTATATGGAGCAAGTGTCATTAAATTATTAACTATTCCTTTAACGATCAGCACTGGTCTTTCAGTTGCTTTAGTTCCTCACTTAGCTGAAGCTTATGCACGAGCTGATATGAAATCACTTAAAATAACCATATCTAAGATCATGGAAGCTACGATTGTTTTCTTAATTCCTATTACTTTATTAATGTTAGCGACTAAATATGAAACATTTTATATCATAAGCCCTAATCGTAATGCTCAATATGGAGCTAGTATTTTTAATTACTTTGCGGTATATGCTATTATCAATACTTTTGCAATCATTATTGATAATATGATGCTAACATTAGAACAAAGAAAACGAGCTTTAGTTTTTATAAGCATCTCAACTATTTTTAAATTAAGTGCTACTTATTTTTTAATTAAATATTTTGGTATATTAGGATTAGCTTTATCAAGTATCATCGCTTGTTTAATATCAACAGTACCATCAATGATTGTTTTAAAAAATGTTTTTAAATTACGATATTATAATTTTATTAGATGTTTAATAATTAGTATTGTTTGTAGTGGGGCAATGATGATTATTGTAATTGGGATTGGGTTAGTTATACCACAAGGGAATTACTTGATGATGTTTTTAAAAACAGGTCTTTTATATATAATTGGTATCTTGGTTTATGGAATATTAGCTCTCAAACTTAACATTATTCCGAGTGAAATTAAAAATAAAATTATTAGTAAATTAAGCTAAAGGAAATGAAAAAATGCGATTAGATAAATTTCTGTCTCAAAATGGCTATGGTACGCGTAAAGAAGTCAAAAAAATAATAAAAAATGGAAATGTTACAATTAATGGTACTATTACTAAGAACAATGATTATCATCTTCAAAGTGACGATGTGGTTAAATGTAATAATATCATAATTGAACAACTACCTAATGTCTATTTAATGATGAATAAACCAGCTGGTTATGTCTGTGCTAATGAAGATAATCTTAATAAAACTATCTTCCTATTAATAGATGAATATTATCAAACCAATCTTTTTACAGTAGGCCGATTAGATAAAGATACAACTGGTTTATTATTAATTACTAATGATGGACAATGGAATCATAATATTATCAAACCTAAAAAGAATATTACTAAGACCTATCAGGCTTTAATAACTAATAAAATAACGGCTCAAGATATTGAATTATTTAAGGAAGGTGTTATAATTGAAAATGGTTATCGCACTAAACCAGCTCATATTAAAGTAATTAAAGAATATGAAGATAAGAGCTTAGTTGAAATTGTGATAACTGAAGGAAAATTTCATCAGGTAAAAAAAATGGTTCATGCTATTAAACAAGAGGTTCTTGAGTTAAAGAGAATCAAAATAGGTAATCTAGAACTTGATCAGAGTCTAGAATTAGGTGCGTATCGTTTTTTAACAAGTGATGAAATTAATAAATTTTTTTAGACACCATACTTTATAAAGATGGTAGTAGGAGGAAAAATGAGAAATTCAAAAACTGTATTATTAACTTTTGCTTCATTAATTATCGCAATCGTATTATTAATGGCATTAGTACCGCAATTAGGTTACATTCAAATAGGAATAGTAGCAATTACTATTATTCATATTCCCGTCCTAATTGGTGCTTTATCTTTTAAAAACTATAAGTTGGCTTTTGTTTCAGGGTGTGCTTTTGGTTTATCTAGTTGGTTTGTCGCTATGACTAGACCATCTTTACCAACGGATTTCATCTTTCAAAATCCTTTAGTCAGTGTCTTACCTAGAATAATATTTGCCTTAATAGGGTTATATTTATTTATTTTATTTAGTAAGCTATTTAAAAATAAAGAGCTTTTAGCTGCCGGTTTAAGTGCTATTGTTGCCACTTTATGCCATACTATTATGGTGGTCGGAATGATGTATTTATTTGGTCAATCATTATTCCCAAATGGTTTTATCAATATTATTGTCGGTATTATCACCGTTAATGGTTGGATAGAAATTGTTTTAGCTGGAATAATTGTACCACCAGTTGTTATGAGTATGCATCGAGTCTTTAAGCATGTTCAAATAGATTAATAAAAGAGCGTAAGCTCTTTTTTATTTTAAAGTAGTTAATTTTAATAATATAGCAGTTAATTCCTTGATTATTAATAATGATATTAATATGTTTTCTTAGATTATTTTTATACTAACTATCAAAAAAATAAGTAAGCTAAATATTAGTATTTTATTTAAAAATACCATATACTAGTATAAGTGTATTTTTATAGTATTGTAAATTTAATAATTATTGGCTAATTATTAACTATTAGTAAAATTTATAGACTGTTTGTAAAATTTATAATATTAATGTATAATTATGATGAAAAAAAGAAATTTATTAAGAAAACAAGGAGATTAAGAAGAAATGAGAAGAAAAATTAGAAATTTGATGTTAGGATGTTTTGTTTTATTAATGGTATTAGTTCTAAATGTTCATGTTAAGGCCGATACGATTAGTGTTAGATCTTTCCCTAACTTAAAGAAAGCTATTGAAACAGCCGGGAGTAATCGTGATATTATTGTTGAAAATGATATTGCAATTACTGGTCAGATGAATGTACCAACCAATGCGAACATTAATTTAATGGGTGCTAATAATACTATTATGTTAATTAGAGATGAAAAATATGATGATTTATTTTTTAATTTATCACAAGGTAATACTAATTTAAACATAACTAGTTTAATTATTGATGGTAATAAAGATAAGATTACCGCCCTTACCTGGGGTCGTATCTTTATGATTCAACCACAAAGTACTACGGTTACGGTGGGAAAAGATGCTATCATTAGAAATCAAAAGACCATTGGTAATAATGGGAGTGTGGCTTGGATTGAATCAGGTATTTTAGAATTTGTCGATAATGCCAAACTTTGTGATAATGAAAGTTCACATGCCGTTATTTATGCAAATGGAACGATGTCATCAGTTATTTTCAGAGATAATAGTGAAGCTTTTAATAATAAAGCCATTAATGGTACTGATACATGGGTTGATTCAGCAGTGTTGATTAATAATGGCGAAACACTTATTACAGGATATGCTCGTATTCATAATAATGAAAGTTATGGTTCTATTGGAGCAATTTGGAATACATATTCAGGAACATTAATTATTGAAGGTAATTCTTCAATTGATAATAATCGTGCTGGGAAAAGAATAGGGGCTATTTATAATAATAATACTTTAATTATTAGAGAAAGTGCTAATATTCACAATAACTCAGCCCAAGAAGATGTGGGAGGTATTTTATCATCATTTTACTCTCAGACTGGTCAACCAACAGATGGTTTAGTTACTTTAACAATCCGAGATAATGCTTACATCAGTCATAATAATAGCCAAGATAATTATGGAGCAATTTTTATTGATGTCGATAGTGAAGCTTATATATCTGATAGTGTTCATTTACAAAGTAATGAATCTAAGATGAATGGTGGTGCTATTGGTGTCGGTAAGTCTTCTTCATTATTTATTGATGGTGATGTTTTCTTTGATTATAATGGAGCCGCTAGTGGGGGAGCGATTTATTCAGAAGGAACTTTAGATATTAGTGGTGATACCATAATTCTAGGCAATTATACAACCGGTGGAGATACTAATATTCCTGCTCATGGTGGAGCTTTAAAACTAGTTGGTAAAGATAATTCGACAACAATCTCAGGGCAAGTAAACTTTGAAGGTAATAATACAGATCAACGCAGTACAAATGTGGGTAATGGGGGAGCTATTTTTATTAGTAGTGATGTTGGTAATCCTGTTCAAATATCTGATGATGTTATATTTAGATCTAATACGGCTGTAGGTGATGGAACTAGAACTGGTCATGGTGATGGTGGAGCTATTTATACTGAAAAATATGAAAATTTAATGGTTGGAAAAAAAGTTAATTTTATAGATAATCAAGCTGGTAGTTATTCTAATATTGATTTACCTAATTTAGATCCAGCTAATTATGCTATCTATCAAACAAATATTGCTGTTCCTAATAATAAATGGACTAATAATTATACTTATGGTTATAATAATTATGATATAAATTATAAAAGTCTGACTAAAGAACATTTACTAAAATATGATTTAAATGGTGGACAAGGAACTTTACCTAATGAACAAAAAATTCAAGAAAATGATCAAGTAATAGTTGATTTTACGATGGAACCAACCCTTAGTAATCATAAGTTCTTAGGATACTCAACTGATGAGAATGATACTAAAGCAATGTATACATCGAATGGAACTAAATCATTTAATATGCCTAATCATGATGTAACCTTATATGCTATTTACACACCTTACTTTACAATTGAAACTAGTATTGAAGGTGGAGTAATAGATAAGAGTCCTGAAGTATTAAAGGGTGAAAATATTAAAATTAATTTCAAAGGTAATGATGGTTTATTATTATCAAAAATTATTGTTGATGATAAAGAAGTTAAATTACCTAAAGTAATTAGTGGTTCTTATGAGTTTAAGAATGTCACTAAAAATCACACTATAAAAGTAATTTTTAGTAAAGACCTTAATTTTGATAATAATAATGATTATCCTAATGATAATAATAAAATACCTGATAATAAAAATAATAATATGGGTAATACACCGCAAACAGGAAACAATGTTTTAAGTTATGTCTTATTATTAGTTAGTATCACTAGTTTATTAAGTGGCTTATTTTATTGCCAGAGAAATAATTTATCATAAATTGGAATTTTAAATAAAACAAATATTAAACTATCAATCATCATCCTAATCAAGAAGCTAGGATGATGTTTTTTTTAGAATAAAGAGATATGATATAATACTATTAAGTTAGGTGATTTAATTGTTTAAACAAGTCTTTTTTTATCAATTACCCATAATTAATATCGGAATAATTAATATTACTATCCCGATCATTTATTTAATAGGCCTTTTAATTATGGGAATATTTCTTCAAAAAAAATTTACGATCTTTAAAAGAATTGGACAAATAACATATTTAGTTATCCTAATTGGAATAGCTCAAGTATTCATATTTAATAATATCTTAGATAATAATTTAGTAGTAAATAATTTATCTTTTATTAATTATTATTTTTATACTTTAATAAATAATCCCTTAAATAGTTTTATTAATTTTAGTATTGTCTATGGTCATATTAATCTTATTGCTTACAGTTTATTTGTCTATTATTTTAAAGAGTTTAAGTATTTCTTATTTTTTATAATAAGTTTAAATTTTATCATATTACTACTAAATATAATTAATGTTAATAATCATTCCTTATTTAGTGCAACTATCATCTTAAATATTATTGGATATGGATTAGGATATCTTATCAAAAAGTTATTTTCATTCAAAGCCTTTTGATGATGATGGAGATTATATTGTTTAAAAAAATGTTGAATATTTTAAAGAGTTAATGATAAATAAGTAATATTAAAATGTTTTTATTATTTTATAAGCAATAATGAAAGTCAAGTGGACAAAGAGCAGATAATTAAGAAAAGGATTTTAACAAAATACTAATTAGAACATCAAATAATTTGGTGTCTTACTTCGAATTTCAATTCAAGTAATTAAATATGATAATAAAAAGCATTTGTTTTTAGTCAAATGCTTTTTATACAATATTAAGTTTATTTATCTTCTTTTGATTTAGTGAATAATTCTTCTAATTTACTCATATAATCTAAACCAAGAAATTTATAAGATTGGGGTTTAAAATTATTAATTTTACTTGGATCATAGTAAGGATTGTTACTTAAATAAGGATCTTTTTGATCACTTACTAATTGATTCATGACACTTTTTAAAGGTGAAGCATAACCGATATAACGGGCATTCTCTAAGGCGTTATTTTTATCAAGCATGAAATTAATAAATTTTAAAGCTAGTTCATTGTTCTGTGAATTATAGGGAATAACCATTCCGTCCAACCAATAGTTATTGGATTGAGGAGCATAGTATCCAAAATCAAGAGGACGGCCTTCTTCTTGGGCAACGATTAATTCTTCAAAATAATCACCAGAATAAACTAAAGATAGATCTAAATTACCAGTTACAATATTCTTTTTTAATTGGTCATCACCATATTGAGCATATTTCATTTTATTTAAGGCTGAATAAGCTTTATTTAAATCATCTTGATTAGTGGTATTTAAATCTAAACCAAGCATCAATTCAGCAGCCGCAAAGGCATCACGACTAGAATTATACATTCCGATTTTAGCTTGAGGAATAATCTTATTATCAAATAAGACTTTCCATTCATTTTTTTCAATCAACTCTTTAATATTCTTGATATTCTTGGTACTATACATTATTCCTAATGTTCCATTAAAATATGGAATATAATCGTTATTATTAATACCAATATTTAAAGCATTGTTATTAAAATCACTTTGGTGATAATTTTTTATTTTAGTAGTATCAATATCGATAATTAGTTTTTCTTGAGCTAATTGATCAATCATGTAATCACTTGGAATAGCAATATCAAATTTAGTTCGTCCTGATTTTATTTGTTCATACATTGCTTCATTAGACTCTACTTCATTCATTACTACTTTAATATCATTTTCTTCTTCAAATTTACTAATTAAATCAGGATTAATATAATCACCCCAATTAAGTAAATAAAGTGTTTTGCCATCATTAGTACTTGAGGAAGAAGAACATCCAACTAATAAGAGTGAGACAATAATAATGCTAAAAAATAAATTAATTTTTTTCAATTTTTTTTCCTCCTTTGGAATTCAGATTAATATAAACAAGGGTTAATAATGAACCTAAGATAATAATTGTATTATAGGCATAGGCAGCAGGATTGAAGGTTCGTCGATTTAATCTCGAATATATCCAAGTTGAGAAATTAGAAAAACCTGATCCAGTTGTATAATAAGAAATAATAAAATCATCAATACTCATTGTAAAAGCTATTAGGGCTCCCGTAATAATACCAATTTTAATAGCCGGGATAATTACTTTAATGATAGCTTGGAAATGAGAACATCCTAAATCGCGAGCTGCATCATAAGCATTATCATCTAATTGTTTTAAACGAGGAAGAATACTTAGAACAACAAATGGTGTACAAAAGAAAACATGAGCTAATAACATCGTATATTTACCAAAACTAAACCCTAGGATACTAAAAATAATCATCAAAGATATTCCAGTCACGATATCAGCATTTAAAATAGGCATATTATTAAGAAACATTACTAAAGGTTTATATTTTTGTTTTAATTTACTGATTTGTAGGGCAATAAAAGTACCGGCAGTTGTTGATATTATCATCGCACATAGAGCTATTAACCACGTATTAATAATCGCATTAAATAAAGACTTATCAGTAAAGATAGCTTGATACCATTTAAGAGTAAAACCATTAAATTCATAAGGACGCATCGAGTCGTTAAATGAAAGTAAACAAACAATTATTATGGGAATATAGAGCAACATTAAACCAATAATAAGAATCATACTTTTAGAAATTTTACTCATCATATTAATAAATCACCATCCTTATCTTTATGATTAATAAAGATCATTGTTATAAAAATTATCGTAATTAAGATAACTGAAAGTAAACTACCAAAGCCATAATTAAAGGTCTTACCAAAATTACTATTTATTAAATTACCTAGTAAAACAATATTTCCCCCACTTAGCCGTTCAGGTAGGGCAAAGTTAGTAGCACTTGGTAAAAAGACCATTGTCAGACCACTATAGATACCTGGCAGAGATAAAGGTAGTATTACTTTTCTAAAGGTTTGTCTTTTATTAGCTCCTAAATCATAACTAGCTTCAATTAAAGCCTGATCTAATTTATTAATAGCCGTATAAATAGGAAAAATCATAAATGGTAAATAGGTCGAAACCATGCCAATGATAATGGCTAAGGGACTACCGATTAAATCTAAGCTTATTCCTAAAACATTAAGAATGCTATTAGGATTGAATAATATTTCCCAACCCATAATGCGAATCAACATATTAGACCACATTGGTAAGATAAACATAATTAAGATAATATTTCTAAGACTATTTTTTTTAATTTTAGAAATAATTAAAGCAATAGGATAACCGATTAATAAACATAATAAGGAAGCACTGGCTGAAAGAATAATTGAATTAAGATAAGCATTAAAATAAATTGGATCAGCGATCTCTTTAAAATTTATTAATGAAAATCTTATATGCGAAAAATCTAAGCCATTAGTATGAGAAAATGCTAGGAAGATCATTAAAAGAAAAGGAATAAAAACTAAGATTATTAACCAGATAAGATATAATGGTAAGATAATATTAGGCGTTTTCAAGACTATTTACCTTCATTAAATGAATTTCAAAAGCATCGACATTTAAACCGATAGTACTACCGATTTGGGCATCTTCATAAGTATGAATAATATATTCCTTGTTATTGACATCAAGGCATAATTCATAATGAACGCCTTTAAAAACTTTATCGGTTACAATACCTTTTATTTTAGCATTTTCTAAGTTCACGACATCAAAATCTTCTGGTCTAATGACAACGTCACATAATTCATTTTCTTTAAAATTAGTATCAACACATTCAAAGATAGCATTTTCAAATTCAACTAATTTATTACCTAAATATTTACCAGGAATAATATTAGATTCCCCAATAAAATTGGCGACAAAACGATTCTTTGGTTCATTATAAATATCTTCAGGTGTACCTATTTGTTGGATTTGACCATTATTCATAACAACAACTGTATCGGACATACTTAAAGCTTCCTCTTGGTCATGAGTTACAAAGACGAAAGTAATGTGTAATTTCTTTTGTAATTCTTTTAATTCATATTGCATATTCTGACGTAACTTTAAATCTAGAGCACCTAAAGGTTCATCTAATAGAAGTACTTTGGGTTTATTAACAATCGCTCGAGCAATCGCAACCCTTTGTTGTTGACCTCCTGAAAGACGATCAATATCTCTTTGTTCATAGTTACTTAAATTGACTAATTTTAACGACCATTTAACTAATTCATTGATTTCTTGTTCATCTCTTTTTTTAAGTCTTAAACCAAAAGCAATATTATCATAAACATTAAGATGAGGAAATAAAGCATATTTTTGAAAAACGGTATTTATTTGACGATCATTGGGAGCTAGTTTAGTAATATCTTGATTATCAAAAACAACATGACCTTCATCCGTATTTTCAAACCCACCGATTATTCTTAGTAAAGTAGTTTTACCACAACCACTTGGTCCCACCAAAGTAATAAATTCATTTTCATTTATATAAAGATTAAAATCATCTAAAATAATTTGTTCATCAAAGCTTTTAGTAATGTTTTTTAATTCAATTAATTTTTTCATGAGCATCTCCTTTGTTTATAATATAAAACTTTTTGTTTAGCAAAAATATTATACTGCAATTAATTTAAAAATACAATAAAAACACCTAAAAATCATTACTAATCTCATCTATTATCTTAGTTATGGGGTTAGGTTAAATTAGGAAATTAAAAGAACAACTCATTACAAGTTGTTCTTACTTTTTAAGTCTTTGGTTTATCTTCAGTTTCTTTGATTGGACATTTATTAGTATACATCTTACCATCGCAAGCTACACCACTAATAACCCCATAATTTTTACCTTCATAAGTATAATAAACTTTAAAGTTTTGCCCATATTTGATTGGATAGCTACCATTACCATGACCAACTACTTGACCATTGATTACAACTACTTTAATTAGATTTTCTAGTTTAAGATTTCTAAAGGTAACACTTAAGCGTCCTGTACTAGAGCTTAGACCAATTGTGAAATCACTTTCACTAAATTTAGGTTTAGCATAGCCTTTTGGTAAGTTATCAGTATAGAAATAACCAACACCTGATTTACCACCCATACTCGCAAATTTAAAAGGAGCTGGTGTTTCCATATCAAAAGATGATTGTTTAATACCAGTTGGTACTTTTTGGTTCAGATAAGATTTTTCCTTACCATTTATCATCGTTCTCATCATATTACCCCAAATATAAGCTGAGTAATCATGTTGGGCCCCCCATTGCGGATATTTCCCTTTTTTAATACCCTTGGCTTCATAACCACCCCAACTAACCATCGTATATTCACTAGTGAATCCAGCATACCAGGTATCTTTTTGAGCTAAGTTAGGAATGCCATATTGAGCTCCTTCAGGCCCCCAGTTTGATGTTCCTGTTTTAGCAGCATTAGGAGCCCCAATATAACCAGCGGTTGTCGTTAGATTTGATTTTTGGGTTGATAATTGTAATGTTGTTGACATCATGAACGCGGTTTTTTCATCCATGACTTGAACTGGTTTTGTCGGATTAGTTGTTTTCTTATCGTTTTCCGTATTTATATAATATTTAATGGTCCATGGTTTAATATACTTACCACCATTACCAAAAGCTTGATAAGCACCAGCCATCTGTAGTGGTGAAACACCGGTTTCAGTTCCACCAATCCCATAAGCATAAGCCATTTCTTGATCAGTAAAACTAAAACCTAGTTTGGTAAGCCATTTATTTAAGCCATCCATTCCAATTTTCTTAACAACAGCATCCATAGCTCTAATAGCAGTAATGTTTCGTGAACTAGCAATAGCGGCATCCATCGTTAAGATACCACCTGTTGCTCCATCATAGTTATGTAAAGCAACATTAGTATTAGGATAATTCATGGCTGCATTACTGATTGGAGCACGATTGCCCCAATGTAAGTATTCAAAGGTTGGGGCATAGTCAATGATCGGTTTAAAGGCTGAACCTGGTTGATTAGTAAGCTGAAAAGCATTATTAAAGAGCATATTACCACCATTTTTATATTGTTTACCACCACCAACAGCGACAACAGCACCATCCTGTGTTTTAGTCATAATAAAACCATAATTCATATCTGGATCAGGCAATGCTAAACCAGGAACATTACCTTCAATAATACGATCGGCTTGTTTTTGTGCTTTAGGATCTAAATTAGTATAAATACGGGTTGATGTTTTAGTTAAATCAACTTTATATTTAGTTTCCATTTCATTTCTAACTAAATCAATATAAGACGAATATTGATTTTTTTTATTAGTTTGATTAAGATGAACAACATTTTGGACTTTAGTTTGTTGAACTAACCAATATTCCGTATTAGATAAATAGCCTTGATTTTTAGAAGCTAATAAGACATTATCTAATCGTTCTTTTGAATAATTATGATATTTTTTAGTTGTACTATTATAAACCCCTAAAGGGTTATAAGTTGAAGGTGAATTAAGCGTTCCTGTCATTAAAGAAGATTGGATTAAATCCATATTGGCAGCATTATAATCAAAGAAGTATTGACTTGCTCGTTCAACACCATGAATATTATTTTTTCCATAAAAGAAGTAATTAAAATACATTTCAATAATTTGTTCTTTATTTTTTAATTCATTCTCAGCTTTTAAAGATAACATAATTTCTTTTATCTTACGCTGATATGATAAATCATTACGATCTAAATGAGACCATCCAATAATTTGTTGGGTAATACTACTACCCCCACCACTACTTCTACTACCGGTCATTCTTTTAGTTAGGCTCTCAACCGTATTTACTAAATCGATTCCTTTATGTTTAAAAAAGGTCGCATCTTCAGTTCCTAGTAAAGTATTAATTAAACCTTGATTTAATTGTTGATACTTAATATTCTCTTGATTCTCTTCTTTTCGAGAAATGATACCCACTAATTTATTATCCTTATCATAGACATAACTATCATTAGGCATGACCATGTTTTTAACGTCTAGTTCTGGTAAATTAAAATAAATATATCCTGCATAAATGAAGGCAAGAATCATCCCAATAAAACTTAGTTTTAAAAACCAATCTAAAATTATTATTGGTTTTGATCTTTTAATTTTTTGTTTATTTTTATTTGATTTAGCCATATTATCACCCTTATCTTTGTAATTTTACCATAATATTATAAAAAAAAATAGTACCTAAATAAGGAGTACTATTTAATTAATTAAGTAAAATTACTATTCTTTATTATCTTCAGGAGTAGTAGTTTCGGGTTTAGATGTTTGATCTTCAACATTAGCAGGTGGTGTTTCACTTTGCGGTTCTTCGACTTTAGCAGGACAAGTATCATATAATTTACTGGCATAATAGCACTTATTGATACTTTGATAACGTTTACCACCAACTTCATAATAAGCAGTAATAGTATCATAATCATTAGCAGCTAAACTTAAAGAACGAGCTCCATAATCACTTTGGTTGCCAACTACAAGGTGAGTTACATACTCATCAGGAGCATTAGCAAAGGTAGCGATAATGGTATTACCACTATTATTTAAACTGATATTTAATTTACTAGTATCAACATTATTACTATAACCGGAAGGAAGATTATCACTATAACAATAAGCTTGAATACCACCATACCATGCTTTGCGTAATGGTGGAACGGTTTTACCATCAAATGAACAAGCTTCAATTCCTTGTGGTAGCGTCATACTTAAATATGATTTTTCTTTCCCATTAGCAAGAAATTTCATCATTGCTCCCCATAAGGTTGCTGAATAATCATGTGATCCATCATAGAAGTTTAAATAATAACCTTGGGCTATTTCTTTAGCATCATAGCCTGTCCATGAACTCATCGTATATTCAGTCGTATAACCAACATACCATGAATCGCGGCCAGCTAAATTAGGAATACCATATTTAGCTCCTTCTACTCCCCAATTTGATGTTCCGGTTTTAGCAGCATAAGGACTAGCATAGTAGCCAGCTGTACTAATGTAAGCACCACTTATTTTAGTAGAACGTTCTAATGTTGTCGAAGTAAGAAAGGCCGTACGCTCATCAATAATTTGTTTTTTATTATCTTCATGTTTAGTTTCATTACCATCTTCACTAATTATTTTTCTGATCGTGAATGGTTCGATATAGTAACCGCCATTACCAAAGGCTTGATAGGCAGCACTCATTTCTTTAGGAGTTACCCCATGACTTAAACCACCGATTCCATAAGAGGGAACTACTTCAGTATCGGAAAAATTAAAACCAAAACGATTTAAGTATTCAGTTAAGGTATTCATTCCTACTTTATCATAAACAGCTTGCATCGCTCTTAAAGCTGTTAGATTACGTGAACTAGCAAGAGCAGCATCCATGGTTAAGACCCCACCACTTGTACCATCGACATTGTGAACGGCTTGTCCTGTATTAGGATAATTATAAGGGGCATTAGAAATTGGTGTTCGATCAGACCAGTGTAAAAATTCAAAAGCCGAAGAATAATCAATAATTGGTTTAAAGGCTGAACCAGGTTGTTGTTTATTATCGATAGCATTATTAAATAAATAAGCTCCATTACTACGATATTGTTTACCACCACTTAAAGCTACTATTTCACCAGTTTGGGTTCTTGAAACAATAAAACCAAAATTTAATTTATCATTAGGAACATAGACATGTTTTTTATTGGTAAGTTCATTAGCATATTTTTGGGCCTTCGTATCCATATTAGTATAAATCTTTAATGATTGGATAAAAGGATCAATGTTATATTTTTCTTTTATTTCTTTAGCGACAACATCAATATAATCTTGATAAGGGTTAGATGTGGTTTTTTTATTAAGAGCTACTAAATTAGGAATTTTAACTTGTTGAAGTAAGTAATATTCATTATTGGTTAGATAACCTTGATTTTTATTAGCAAGCAGTACATCTTCTAATCGTTGCTGGGAGTTATTGATATAACCATCATCAGTTAATACTCCTAAAGGATTAGCTGTGCTTGGTTGATTAAGAGTTCCAACTAAGATTGAACTTTGGAGATAATCATTCGCATTAACATGATGATTAAAGAAATAGTTACTAGCAAGTTCTACACCCCGAATATTACCTTGACCAAATTCAAAATAATTTAAATATGATTGTAGTATTTCTTTTTTGGAAAGTTGCGTTTCACCAATAGTAGATAAGAAAATTTCTCTTATTTTACGAGGTATGGAACGATTACCAATTCGACCAACATGAGTTTGACCAATAATTTGTTGGGTAATAGAACTCCCTCCAGCTTTACCTAAATGTAATAAAGTCTTACTACCATCTTCAATAGTATTAATTAAATCAAAGCCATGATGACCAAAGAATTTAGCATCTTCAGTACCAACGACGGAATTAATGATTCCTTGATTTAAATCATCATAATCAACATTTAAGACATTTTCACCTTCAGAACGTTGTTGTGAGATCTTTCCAATTTGTTTATTATCTTTATCATAGACAATAGTATCATCTTTACGATAGACTAATGCTTTAGTGAATTGATGTGGACTAGTAATGATAATAAAAAAACATATGATGAAAACAAAGGCCCCTATAATAAAACTAGCTTTAAGAAAAGTATCTAATCTTCTTAGAGGTTTGTTGTTGGTATAGGTGGTAAATATTTTTTCATTGAAAATCGTTTTTCTTAATTGTGAACTTATCTTTTGTAGTTTATGCATATAATCACTCCTTATTAATAATAATATCAACGATCCTTAAATAATCTAAGCGAGGTCGATAATTTTCTTTTATGAGATAGCCAACTTCTTTAATCTTAGCATAAGATATACTTTTTTCATTGTTATTGATACTCTCTAAGATAATAGTTGCTTCAATTAGATAAGTCTCATTATAACAAGAAAAACGAATAATAAAAAAAGCGATTCCCTTTAATTCAATAATGCTTTGAAGATGTTCTCTTTGATGAGTATGAATATTAGTATAAATAAATTTATTTTTATGTTTAGTTTCTTTAGCTTCAAAATCGATATATTTACCTTGATAAAGACCATTGTAATCAGTAGTTGATGGTTTTTGGTAATAAGCTTCAATGATCTTAGCCGCTTGTCTTTTAGGATAACTGACTTGGACGACTTGAATAGGAGTTGGTTTTTTATGAATATTCGCAATACCTTGTCTTAAATAATATTCATTACTTAAGTTAAGTTCTTTTTCTAATGACATTCCTCGATTTGAAAAAGAATCTTTTTGATGAGCTATTTTTTTGGTAGTTGGATAATTAATCATTTACACCCTCCTCATAACATTATAGAATATTCTTATATGAATAGTAAAGCTTGGACAAATGTTAAACTAATTATAACATGAAGGTAAAACATAGTTGTGAATAATCTTTTCATCTTTAAATTAATATAAAAATAATAATGATAGTACTGAATGATTTATTTTAAAAATATTAATTTAGTTATGAAAAAAAGGAACTGCCTGAGCAGCACCTTAAAGAAAGAGGTTTTAAAAATGAAAACCAACTTTATTATAATTAAATCATTATCATTTGTAAATGAGCTATTTAAAATTAAATAAATAATTTTAATGGTAATGAATAATGATATTTATGACAATTAATTTAATTACTATATGAATTGATTGATAAATAAGAATAATTGTAAAATAAAACACTGATTATGGTGAAAATAAGAGTATTATTAATAAATATTTTAAATAATAATAAAATTACCACGTACTTAAGCGAAGAAACCTTGAAAATAAGGATATAAAAAGGTATAATATTAAGAGGTTATACTAAGTTAGTGAGGGATAACTATGAGTGAATTGAAGTTAAATAGTGAAATAATTCTTGATAAACCATTTGATGTTGATATTCGAGGATATAGTGCTAAACAAGTTGATATGTTTTTAGATGTAGTCTATAGTGATTATTTGAGCTTTGAAACAACGGTAGCTGAAATGCAACAAGAGATTCAAAATTTAAAGACGGCTAATGATGCCTTACAAAAACAATTAGAATCATCTTTAAAAAATCAAGTTGTTTCTAATGAACTAATGCCAACTGAAACGATCAATACAATTGATATTTTAAAGAGATTGGCTAAACTTGAACAAGATGTTTATAATGCTAAGTAATATCTAAATGGAGACAATCGCTATAGTTTTAGATTATAGAGGAAAGTCCATGCTCTTACATACTGTGATGTATGTAGTGTTTGTGCTAGATGAAAAAATAAATCTAGGCAGTTATTAACTGATGGCTGAGTTGATTCCTAAGTTATTTTAATATGGATAAAACCTGTAAAAGTGTCACAGTGACGAAGCTAGATAGGAAACTTTCTAGGTGGAACGAGATAAACCCCGCAAAAGAGCAACCCAAATTATGGTAGGGGCACTTGAGTTGACTAAATGAAGTTAAACTTGAGATGTAGCAATACATAGATAAATGATTGTCACTCTAAATATATAGAGAACAGAACATGGCTTATGATATTTAGATATTATTATTAGTAGGTGAGAGAGTGTTAAAAATATTCAAAAATAATGGAATAAAATTAGATTCTATTTCTAAGATTGAAGAGGACTGTTGGATTCATTTAGAAAATCCTACTAAAGAAGAAATGATGCATGTCTTTAAGGAAACCAATTGTCATTATGATTTTTTAAGTGCTCCTTTAGATTTAGAGGAAATGCCTCGGGTTGAAAGAGAAGATGATCAGTATTTAATTGTCGTTAATGTTGTTAATGAGTCCTTTGATGATGAATTGAATCTTTATTATGATACGATTCCTTTAGGGATTGTAGTACTAGATAACTATATTATTACAATATCACCAGAAAGTGTTAGTTGTATTAATAATATTGTTAATCGTAATATTAGAATTGTTTCGACATTAAGAAGAAACAAATTATTAATTCAAATTTTATATTATATGTCACAGGAATACTTAAAGGCTTTACAGAAAATTGATAAAATGGCTTATGATATTGAGATTAAGATGCGTAAGAATGCCGATAATCATACAACAATTGAATTATTATCTTTAGAAAAAACATTAGTATATTTTAAATCAGCACTTCGTAGTAATGAAAGTGTTATTAGAAAAACTAATCGTTTCCAATGGATTCATCGTTTTGAAGAAGATAGTGATTTACTAGATGATACTATTATTGAAATTGGTCAAGCATCTGATATGACAGAAATTAATATGCGAATAGCTCGTAGTTTACGTGAAGCTAGTGCTAGTTTAATTTCAAATAACTTAAATAACATCATGAAGGTTTTAGCAAGTGTGACCATCTTGTTAACAGTACCAACGATGATCTTTAGTTTTTATGGCATAAATCTTAATTTAAGTACTTTACCACCATACTTACAAGATACAGGTATTGTTACGCTAATATCAATAATTTTAACGGGAATTATCTTTGTGATATTAAAGAAAAAGAATATGCTTTAAATAAATAAATTTGTAACTATATATTTTTTTATGTTATAATCTAAAAAACTGCAATGTTGTAGAAAATATGAGGTGATGATATGAATAAGGTTGGACAAGCGTTGCATGAACAACGTATGAGTCTAGGAATATCAATAGAGGAAGCTAGTAATAAAACTAAAATCCAGAAAGTATATTTGGAGGCTATTGAGAAAGGTGATTTTGCATTCTTTAAGAATCAGGAATTCTATCAACAAGTCTTTGTTGGTAGTTATGCTAAATTTTTAAATCTTGATAAAAATGAATTAATTGATTTATTAGATGATGATAATAAAGCATACCTGCAAAATCCCAGCGTTGATGCATTTACGCCTAAACATGCTGAAGAAATAATTGAAAGAGAACATCAAGAACTAGAAGCTCAAGTTGAGCCTGTTCATGATGATTTTGAGATTGTCGAAGAAGCGGTGCCTGCAAAAGAAGAAGAAATTAATGAAGAGGTAGATGACCGTATTGAGAGTCGTCATTCCAATCCTCATGTTTTAGAAAAATATATGTATCAGATTGAAGATCCTAAACTAAAAGAAATTGAAGATCAAATAAAAAGAAAAAAAGAAGAAGAAGCTTTAAATGAATTAAACCAACCAGTAATTGCAGATGAGATTGAAAAAGAAACAACAGAAGCTCCTCAAGTAGAGGGTGATCTTAAATTAGATGAAGTAAATGAAGAAGTTCTTAATGATAATGAAGTTGAGGATAATGAAGCTGAAGAAGTTAATAATATTGATATTAATAATATTGCTCCGGCTAGTGAAATTAACTTAGATAATCTTGATAATACTGGTCGTGATATTTCTTCATTATTAGATGAAATTGAACGTTCAGAAGATAATTTTAAAGAAGAACCAACCATTGGGGAATTGATTGATGAAAACAAAGATATTACTAATGAAACGACCATTGATTCGCAATCAGAACTAGAAGATTTATTAAGTTCTTTAAATAATCAAGTTATAGTGAATGAAGAACAGATGGTTCAAGATAGTGATAATAATGAAGAATTATTAAATAGTGATATTATTAATGATGTTGAAATCATTAAAGA
>JAITPW010000051.1 GCA_031289255.1 Bacilli bacterium | reverse complement strand
TATTACCTTCAATGTTCTTATAGATTGAAGTCATTAAACGTCCTTTAACTCCTAACATACTTCCTTTAGTACAATAAGTAGCTGTCGATTCAGCAATACCTTTCCATAAAACACAATCAATAAAATCAACCTCATAATTACCCTCTAAGTTACGAAAACTTCGCTGGACAGCTAAAGTGATATTAGCAAGTTTTTTACCATCCTGCGTTTCATTAATAATGGGATCTTTCACCAACCGACCGACAACAACAATTTGATTTAACATACAAAACACTCCTTTCATTTGTGGAGGAATTATACTTCAGAATACTGAAATAGTTTTAGTAGTCAAATTTATATGTAAATATACCAAATGATAATAAAAATTATTTCTTATCAACAAGGAGATAAAATATTATAAAGTTTAAAAAATATAATTATTAATCTGATATTTACCAACGGTTATTGAATTTGATGAATAATTAGGAAATTAGTGTAACGAGCTTTATCTGGATAACCACCAGTAATAATAACATAGTCATTTACTTTTAATCCTAAACGTTTAGCTTCAATATTAACAATATCTTGTTTTTCATCTAATTCAGTATAAATACCTTTCTTAATGCCTTTTACACCCCAATATAAAGCTAATGAATATAAAGTTGATTCGCCATATGAAAGAGCGTAAATAGGACATTGCGGACGGTATTTAGATATTTTAAGAGCTGTTTCACCAGTAGTTGTAAAACAGAAAATACCCTTAGCATCAATTTTATTGGCTAATTCAACAGCACTTAATCCAATACCATCATAAGGATTATAATCAATATCACTTAGATGATTTCTTAAAATCTTATCATGATCGATAACACTTTCCGATTTAGTCGCAATTTTAGCCATTGCTTCTACAGCTAAAATAGGATAACTACCACGAGCTGTTTCACCAGAAAGCATAACAGCATCAGCCCCATCAATAATAGCTCGTGAAACATCACCAGCTTCAGCTCGAGTTGGACGAGGGTTTCTTTCCATGGAATCAAGCATATGAGTTGCTACGATAACTGGTTTACCAACATTATTAGCTTTCTTACATAATTCATATTGGGCTAAAGGAACATCTTCCATATTTATTTCACTACCTAAATCACCACGAGCAACCATAATACCATCTGCACAAGCAAGGATTTCATCAATATTATCAATACCTTGTTGATTTTCAATCTTAGCAATAATTTTCATGTCTTTGCGATCATTTTGTGTGCATAAATCACGAACTAGTTTGACATCTTCTTGATTTCTAACAAAGCTAGCTGCAATATAACTAGCATGATGTTCACAAGCAAAGTTAATATCATAAATATCTTTTGTTGATAAATAAGTCATTTTTAAATCAGCATGAGGAACATTAACTCCTTTATTAGTGTTTATTTCCCCACAAAACACAACCAGACATATGATTTGAGTATCAATGATTTCTTGAACTTGTAAGACGACTAACCCATCATTAATTAAAATACAATCATCTTTTTTGACGTATTGGTATAGATCATGATAGGTCGTTGAAAAACGTTCTTTATTACCAATTACTTCATTACTAACAATCTTAATAATATCATTTTTATCTAAGACAATAGCATCATTTTCTATTTTATTAACTCTAATTTCAGGACCTTTCGTATCACATAACCAAGGAACAAAAGTATTAAATTCTTTATTTAATTCTCCCAGACATCTAATTCTTTTTTGAGCATCTTCATAGTCGATATGAGAAAAATTAATTCTCATAACATTCATACCGTTCATAATTAAATTTTTAATATCTTCCTTGTTTCTAATTGAAGGACCAATCGTTGCAATAATTTTTGAATTTCTATTCATTTTTCAACACCTCTTTAAAATTAATTTTATATAAACGCAATGAGTTACTTAAAACTGTTAGTGAACTTAAACTCATAGCTAGTGCACCAAACATGGGATTAATCAATAAGCCATTAAGATGATAGAAAAGACCCATAGCAATCGGAATCATAATAACATTATAGGCAAAAGCCCAGAAAAGATTTTGTTTAATATTAATAATAGTCTTGTGCGATAAGGTGATTAGTTTAACAATATCAAGTAAATCATTATTTACCAGAATGACATCAGCACAATCGATAGCAACATTAGTACCAGCCCCAATAGCAACTGCTAAATCAGCTTCTGCTAGAGCAGGAGCATCATTTATACCATCGCCAACCATCATTACTTTTAAGTTTTTATTTCTTAAACCCTTTAAATATTCTATTTTATTCTGTGGCGATAGATTACCATAATAATGATCAATACCTACTTGTGAAGCAATAATTTGCGTGTTACTGGTGGCATCACCACTTAAAATTACTAATTCTTTATTTAAATATTTTAATTGATTGACTACTAATGAGGCATTGTCTTTGATAGTATCACTAATTATTAATTGCATCATAATAATACTATCATAACTTAAATAAATACTGATATGACTACTTTTTAAAGTTTGATCTTCCTCAAGATATGACTGTGGAATACTAATATTATGATCATCCATAAATTTATCATTACCTACTAAGATAATTTTATTATTATAACAAGCTTTTAATCCTTTGGAAATAATATTTTCGTAGTCTTCGACAAGAAGTTCTTCAAAATCATTATCTAAGAAATGTTTAGTAATGGCTTGGGCGATAAGATGTTCGCTTTTCATTTCCATACTAATTAATAAATTATGATAAAATTGATAATTTTCATCATGATAATTAACTTTGATAACTTCTAAATTACCATTAGTAATCGTACCGGTTTTATCAAAAGCAATAACATCAACTTGATTAGCCATCTCTAATGCTGCCATCTCTTTAACTAAAATACCTTGTTTAGCAGCCAAGTTAGAAGCAACCATCATAGCTGTAGGTGTTGCAAGCCCTAAAGCACAAGGACAGGCAATAATTAAGACCGTACAAATAATTCTAATTACAAAATCAATATTTTCATGCATTATAACTAGCCAGAATAAGCCACTTACTAAAGCTAAACCTATGATAATTAAAACAAAGTACTTACTAACTTGATCAGCCAGTTTAGCAATAGGGGTTTTACTACTCTGGGCATCATTAACTAATTTAATAATCTTAGCCAGACTAGTCTGTTCACCAATATCACTTACGCGATATTTAAAGTATCCATTAGTATTAATACTACCCATCTTAACTAAATCATCTTCTTTTTTAGTAATTGGTAAACTTTCACCACTGATAATAGATTCATCTAACTCACCAATACCCTCAATGATAATACCATCCCCAACGATAATATGACCTGGTTTAATACTGACAATATCATTAACTTTTAACTCTTCATTATCAATTAATATTTCATCTTGATCTTTCTTAATTAAAACTTGAGCAGGTACTAAATCATAAAGTTCTCTTAATGCTTTAGCTGCATTTTTCTTACTTTTAGCTTCTAAATATTTTCCTAATAAAATAAAGGTAATAATCATAGCTGAGGATTCAAAATATAAATGATCCATCAATATCATGTCATCTTTGATATTAAACATATTAAATATACTAAACCCAAATCCGACACCACTACCTAAAGCAATTAAGGTATCCATATTCGGATGTAATTTGATAAGAGCTCTAAAACCACTTATATAAAAATTACGACCAATAAGTAAAACAATTAAACATAATAATAGCTGAATTATTGCTAATGAAAAAGGATTGACCATCATTGCTAGATTAAGGCCAATAAGATCACTCATACTAATAAACATTAATATTACACTAAAGAATAAAGCTAATATAAATTTATTAAAAAATAGTTTTTTGTTTAATGTTTGAATATCAACTACTTCTTGATCAATTCTTTTTAATTGATAATTTTTACTTCTTATTAAAGCTTTTAATTCAATAATATCAATTAATTTATCATCATAATTAAATGATAATTTATTTTGATTAAACACCAAATTACTAAGACCTTCTAAATTACTTAAATAATTCTTTAACCATAAATCATCACCGTCTTCTAAATGAGTAAACTCATATTGAACACTAATAATTTTATTTATGATCGGATAGCCTAGTTCCTTAAGTTTCTCAATAATAGTAGCTTCATTAATAAGATTCTCATTATAATCAAAAGAAACCCGACTAGTTAATAAATTAGCATTCACTTTACTGATACCTAATTCTTTACTTAAACCTTGTTCAATACTCAAGATACAATTAGCACAATGAATATTACTAACTAATAGTTCTTGATGAACAAGCTGTTCTTGTACTTGATAACCAATTTCATTAAGTGTTTTGATAATCTTATCATAACTAATAAGATCTTCTTGATAACTAATAAAGCAAGTTTGAGCAATTAAATTACAACTTACTTCATTGATACCATTGAGATTATTAAGACTATTTTCAATAGTACTAATGCAATTAGCACAATTCATATTACTAATGACTAATGTTATTTTCATGAATATCACTTCCCTCTTCTTCCATTATAGCACTAATTATAAAATTATATAGTAATTTATCTTGTTAGTTCCTTTCTAGTCCTTCATCAAGAATTATTTAGGACAATAATTCAAAAAAAGGTATATTAAAGTAAATGAAAGGAGTTTTTAAAATGAAAACTAAATTAATTATCATCTTATTAAGTCTACTGATAATGTCCCCCAACAGCATGAAAGCCCTTGATTTTACAAAGATCATTAAAGATCTAAATAATACTATTTATAAAAAATATCTTAATCGTCCTTATCCAACTACTAAGGGTTACATCTTGGTAACTCCTGATGCTTATAAAGGGATTGTTCCTTTAGGTCATTCGGCCTTAGTATGGGATAAAAATAAAGTAATTGAAGCTACCACTAAAGGAGTTGTTCTGGGGCCTAATAATTGGAAGCTAACTAAAAAGAAAGTCTTTGGTTTAAAAGTTAAAAACTTAAGTAATGCTAATATGAGTAAAGCCGCTAACTATGCCTATAAGTTTTTAAAGAAGCCTTATAATTATACTTTTAATGATACTAAAACTAGAACAAAATTATATTGTTCCCAATTAATATGGGCTGCTTATTTAGATTTATTTAATATCAATCTTGATACTAGTTTTTTAGGACAAGCTAATAAAACTAATAAGGGTATGATTCATCCTGTTGAACTTATTAATTCTAAAAACACTGAAACAATCTATTATCATGCTAAATAAATTAATGATGTTCACCATCATGATCATGATGATGATGGGTTGTTCATCAATAAAATTAAATAAAATAAATATTATTCAACTAGATTATCAAAAACATCAAAGTATCATTAGTATCCTTAATGATGATTTATCCTTAAATAATAAAATTACGCTTAATAATAAAGTATTAATGAACTACTCATCATCAATCATTAATGAGAAAAAATCGTTTATATCTCTTAATACTACTAATAAATTCACAAATGAATTATTAAGCTATGATAAAACAACTAATAAAACCGATGTCATTTCATTAAGTGATGAAAATCCTAGTATCTTTAGTAAATTTAATAATAAAATATACTATACAAGTAATTTTATTAATGGCCAAAATAAATTATTAAGCTATGATTTAACCACTAAAAAAACCGAAATAATAATAATTAAGAAGCTCTTAATTGAAAAAATGATTAGTGATAATAATTATCTTTATTTAATAAGTACTGCTTTAGTAAATAATGAATCAACGTTTATTAAGATGGATAAAAATAATAAAATAATTAAAACCATCATTTTAAAACAACCTCTTACTAGTAATTCACAACCCCTTATAAGTAATAATAAAATTTATCTTTTCACCCATAGTAATAATAATAATCATTACCTTAATATTATTGATGATAACCTAAATATTATTGATCATATTCAATATCCTGATCAATACCCTTATCAAATGATTATGAATAATAAACAACTTATCATTAGTAATACGGAAATATTAAATCACGAACCGATAAAACCACTTCTTTATTTATACCAGAATCATCAATTTAAACCCATCAAGTTAGCTGAAAATATTTATGATATGAAACTAGTAAATCAAAAGCTCTATTTATTAGGAGAATCAGTCCTTTATTTATATGATTATGATAATCTAAAAAAAATTAACCAGTATAAATTACCGGCTAATCTAATTTCATCATCACTTTTATTAGACTAATTTTAATTTTTTAAAAGTCTTAGTAATGCCATCATCATCAATATGTTCACAAACATAATCAGCTGCTTCTTGAACTTCTAAAGGTGCATTTCCCATCGCAACCCCAAAACCAACATATTTAATCATTTCAATATCATTATCGCCATCCCCAAAAGCAATTGCTTCACTAGGATCGATATTTAAATGTTTAATAACCAATTTAATACCATTAGCCTTGACCCCATTATTAGGAACAAAATCATAAGCATCAATAGTCCAACTAGTCATTATCGTATGTTTAATAATATTCTTAAAATGGTGCATCGTATTTAGTTTTTCATAAATAACTAAATGACTAGCTGGTTTATTAAAATGTTCATCAATTTGAACAATTGGTGGCAAAGGCATTGCTACTTTTTCAAAAGCATAAACCATAATATCATTATATTTATTCGCAATACTATAATCATCACCAACTAAACAATAAGCATAATCTAAATCATTAGCTTTCTTAATAATCGTTTTAACATCATTTGGATTAATAAAATTTTTATATAATAAATTATCATTTTGGTAAATTGATTGTCCATTACTAACAATCAAATAATCAAAAGTAACTTGTTCAAATAGTTCCTCTAATTGATATAACATCTCATAAGGACGACCAGTTGCAATCGCAATCTTTATCCCTTTTTCCTTTAATTTTATTAATGTGTTGATTGTTGATTCATAAAAACCGTTAATCGCATATGAAAACAATGTTCCATCAACATCAAAAAATGCTATTTTAATATTCTCAAACATTAAATCACCTCTCATATAATTTTTATAATTATAATATATTTATTAAAATAAGTAAACGACAATGCAATAATTACTTAAATAAATATTAACCTGTAGATTATTTTTATATATTTTAATCAAATCTATTAAGTATTCTTATAATTTGTGCTATACTATTACAAGTAACCTACCAAATAAATGAAAGGAGATATTATGAAAAAAAGAAAAAATGATACAGCAATTTATTGCTTAGGTGGGCTTGGTGAAGTAGGTAAGAATTCCTATTGTATTGAACATGAAGATACTATTTTATTAGTTGATGCCGGTGTCAAATTTGCAGGAGATGATTCCTTACCCGGAATCGATTATGTCATTCCTGATTATAAATATTTAAAAGATAATAATGATAAACTTAAAGGATTATTAATTACTCATGGTCATGAAGACCATATTGGAGGAATAGCCTTTCTAATAAAGACCTTAAAATTAGATGTTATTTATGCTCCCCAACTAGCCGCTAGCTTAATTAGGAAAAAACTAGCTGAAAAGAAGATTACTAATATTAAAATAATTCAATTTGATAATAATTCCATTTTCAAATTTGATAAGATTAAAGTTTCTTTCTTTAAGCAAACTCATTCCATCCCTGATGCTTATGGGATCGTTTTTAATACCCCTAATGGAACAATCGTAACTACTGGTGATTATAAATTTGACCTAACCCCAGTTGGTGATATGTCAGAAATTCAAAAAATGGCTACTATTGGAAAAAATGGCGTCGATTTATTAATGTCCGATAGCACTAATTCAGAAGTACCTGGCTTTACGATGTCAGAAGCTGATGTTAGTGAATCAATTAATGATATTTTTAGAAATACCCAACATCGTTTAATTATTGCGACCTTTGCCTCAAATGTCTTTCGTGTTCAACAAATAATCCAAGCTGCTCAAAAATTTCATCGTAAAGTTATCGTCTTTGGACGAAGTATGGAAAACATTATTGATGTTGCTCGACAATCAGGTATTATTAAAGCTCGAGATGATTTATTTGTGAAACCCAATATCGGTTTAACATTACCTTTAAATCAAATCTTAATTCTTTGTACTGGTTCACAAGGTGAACCACTAGCTGCCTTAAGTCGGATTGCTAATGGTTCCCATAAGTTTATTAAAATCATTCCTAATGATACCGTCGTCTTTTCTAGTTCACCTATTCCAGGAAACGCCTTAAGTATTAATCATATTATTAATAAGTTGGCTAAAGCTGGTGCTAATGTCATCACTAAATCAATTCTTAATAGTATTCATACTTCAGGGCATGCCTCACAAGGTGAACAAAAACTGATGCTTCAGTTAATGACTCCCAAATACTTCTTCCCAGTTCATGGGGAATATCGCATGTTAAAAGCCCATGCTAAGACCGCGCAGCAAGTCGGTATCCCTAGTGAAAACAGTTTTATTCTTGCTAATGGTGATGTTCTTTTATTACGTAAACATCAAGTATTTAATGGTGATCGAGTACAAAGTGATGATATCTATGTTGATGGTAATGATATTAGTGGTTTATCAACGAAAGTCATCAGAGACCGTGTTCATCTTGCTAATAATGGTTTAGTAGCGATTATGGTTGCTATTGATGCTAAAAACAATAAATTAGTATCAAGACCCCAAGTTATTTCACGAGGATTTGTCTATATGAAAGAAAATACGGAGTTAATTAGTGATACTCAGAATTTAGCCGAACAAACAATGAAAAAAATTCTTAAACAAAATCCTAATTTTAAAATTATTAAGGAAAGTTTAAAAAATAGTATTGGATCATTCCTATATCAAAAAACCTATCGTAATCCTATTATTATCCCATTAATAATTAATAAACCAGAGGAGTAACCTCTGGTTTTTATTTATAATATGAACAAATTACTTTAGAAAAATCTAATTTTTCTAAATCTAAGGGATTAATAAACCATTTAATGATACGATCTTTTTTCTCTTCTTCATCAAAAAGTGAATACTGTAATAAAAGCAGATAATTTTTATAAGCATCATTTTTTATTCTAATATCTTCTTCTTCATTACTAGCATAACCAAATAATTTATTAGAGAATCTTACTTCAACTACTTCTTCTTCATCTAAAATAAAATCTAGATCTTCTAAATAAAGATTATCTTCTTTAATACTTTCATAATCTTCTAATTCACTTTGATAATTATATAAACAACTAGCAAGATGATTAGTAAATCCCTGCCATTCTAAACAACTAGGATTAATATGATCTTCGCTTATTTGAAAATCAATCTTTATATCATCTTCATCTTCTAAATCATCACTATAATCATCACTAAATTCTTCATAATTAAAATCATCTTCTTCATCAAAATACTCATTTAAATCATCATCAAAATCATCTTCTTCATCATAATTAAGCTTTTTATCTTCCTTAATAACATGAGGAATAAATTTAATAAGAAAAGGTTGATCATCTTCATCATAAGAATAATCATTGTTTAAGAAAAACTGTAATAATCCTTGCGTTGGTAAATAATCATTTTCTGGTAAATCATTAAAATTAATTTGGATTAAGAATTTAAAAGGTTCATTTTCACAGGAGACGGGATATTCATCATCTTCTAGTAAATAAGGTTTACCTCCTATTTTACTATCCCAAGGTAAAGCCTTTTCATTAGTTTTCATGATCATGATCGCTTTTTTTATATTAGCGATACTATAATATATATTTTTTATCTTATCTTGCATTAAATAATTCACTTCCTACCATTATTATAACAAGGATATAATAAATGTCAAACTACTTTTATAATAAATATCATAATTTAATGATAAGAAAGATATTTATTAAGCTAACAACGATTATTATATTGCAAAAAACAAAAAAATAAATTATACTACAACTATACTATAAAATAGGAGGAAAAATTAATGAAAAAAATCATTAGTTTATGTGCCGTATTTGCATTAGCCTTTGTTGTTAGTGCTTGCGGTGGAGGCAATGCTGGAAGTACTGATTGTACTACTAAAGTTATTTTAATAACTGATAAAACTGGTGTTGATGATCGTTCATTTAATCAAGGTGCTAATGAAGGATTGATAAAGTGGGCCGATGAATTTAAGGATAAAGGTGCTTGTACTGTGCCTTCAATTCAAGCTAGTTCAGAAGCTGACTATGTTCCAACATTAGAATCAGTTGCCGGTAAGGATAATAATTTAGTTATTGCAGCTGGATTCACTTTCTCAGATCCAATGGCTGCGGTTGCTAAAAAGAATCCTGACCAACATTTCTTAATTATTGATACTGAAACAAAAGGTGATAATATCGTCAGTGCTGATTTTGCCGCTAACGAAGGTTCATTTTTAGTGGGAGTTGCTGCTGCTGAAAAAGCTAAAGAAGCTAATAAAGATAAAGTTGGTTTTGTTGGTGGAATGTCAAGTCCCGTCATAAAAGGATTTGAAGTTGGATTTGTTCAAGGTGTCCATGCTGTTGATCCAAATATGAAAGTTGATATTAAATATATTGGCAGCTTCACAGATGCTACAAAAGGTAAAACAATTGCTACGCAAATGTACAATGATGGTTCATATGTAATCTTCGTTGCTGCTGGAGGAGCTGGTAATGGTGTTATCGATGCTGCTAAAGAACTTGTTAAAGATCAAAGTAAAGATGTTTGGGTAATCGGAGTTGACCGTGATCAATACGATGATGGTAAATATGATGGTGATAAATCAGTTATTTTAACTTCAATGGTAAAAAGAGCTGATGTTGCTTCTTATGATGTATCTAAATTAGAAATGAATGGCAAATTCCCTGGTGGACAAACATTAAAATATGATTTAGCTGGTGGTGGAGTTGGTATCCCTGAAAAGAATCCTAATTTAAGTGAAGCAATCATCAAAGCTGTTGATGATTACAAAACAAAGATTGTTAATGGTACTATCAAAGTTGCTAATGAATAATCAATCATAAATAAAAAAAAATGCTACCATAACATAGCATTTTTTTATGAATTAATATTTGTAAGAAAACTATTTACTAATATTATCCGCAGCACTACTATAAAAGATCTTATTCTTCGTACTAGGATCAATATAACCTTTAATATTATTTATTACTATTGGTACTTCACCTAAACCAGGTGTGATTAATTTTGGTTTTCCTTCGTAATTAATCGCATTACCACAAGCATAAAGACCAGTAATATTAGTTTCAAAAACACGATTAACTAAATACCCAAAAGGTTCTTTAGCTATCTCCAGACCTTTAAAATTATTAACTTTAGTAACATTACCATAATTAACAATTAAATAATCTTGTTGTAAAGTAACTAATTCCTTTGTTTCTTTATGTTCAATAACAATATTATCTAAAATATTATTTTCACCATTTAATGTTTTTACTAAATAAGCCATATATTGTTTAACATTAGTCTTGGCTAATTCTTTAATACTGCCCTCTTTAGCTCGATATTCATCACGACGATGAACAATATTGACCTTAGCAGCAATATCATTTAACATAAGGGCCCAATCTAAAGCACTATCACCACCACCAAGAATGGTAACTTCTTTATTAGTAAACATCTCAATATTAGTAATAGCATATAAAATATTATGAAAACTTTCTTCATTGGCCAGACCAATATGGCGTGGAGTAAAAATACCATTACCACAAGTTAATAAAATTGTTTTCGATTGATAGACCTTTTGATTATTTGATATTAATTCAAAATAATCATCTTTTTTAATAATTTCTACAATTTCTTCATTTAGATAATAATCAATATATTCTTTTTTAGTAGCTAGTTGCTTGGTTAAATTAGTAATAAAATCTTCGGCTTTAATACTGCTAAAGCCTGGTAAATCAAGAATTATTTTTTCTGGGTAAACAGCACTTAATTGTCCTCCTAGATTAGGCATAGCCTCAATTAAATTAACACTTAACTGTCTTAATCCTGCATAAAAAGCTGCATAAATACCAACTGGACCTGCTCCAATAATAGTTACATCTTTCATAAAAACACCTTCATTTCTTCTAACAAAATAAGTGATAATCATAAAAAAAGCAAGCAAAGAGCTTACTTTTAAATATTATTATCTTCTTAATCCAAGTCTTTTGATTAATTCACGATAAGCCATAACATCATTATTCTTTAAATAAGCTAATAAATTTCTTCTTTTACCAACTAATTTTAATAAACCACGGTTTGAATGATAGTCATGTTTATGTTGTTTAAAATGAACATTTAAGTTATTAATTCTTTCTGTTAAAATCGCAATTTGAACTTCTGAACTTCCAGTATCTTGTTCATTTTTACCAAATTCTTTAATTAATTCATACTTTTTTTCTTTTGTAATCATTGATATACTCCTTTATTTTAATTTTATCCAATAACCTAGATAAATCTGGAGTTAGATCTTATCCACGTTACGGTTTTATCATTATACAATTTTTTTAGTATTAATGCAAATAGTTCATCATTTAATATCATTTACTTAAATAATATTACTCAATTCGTTTAAGATTTCTAAAGTTGATCCGACTATAAATATTTTGAACTAAAATAACAATTAAGATAACAAGGATAATTGCAATAGTTCCTAAAGAGAATAATGTTAATGAATCACTCATGATATTATGAAATGGTATACCATAATTAAATGATGTATATAATTGATAAAATAAGCCGACACTAACGACGATACCAATCGCAAAAGGTAATGCTTGGGTCACACACGCTTCAATGATAATAGCCTTTAAGATCTTTCTTCTACTCATCCCAAATTGAGCGGCAATAATATATTCCTCTAAACTATTCTCAAGATTTTCTAGTGCCCTAAAAAAGATACTCATTATTAAAGCAATACTTAAAGTCATAACCCCTACTAATAAAATAGTTTGGAATAATCCAATTAATAAGAATACTAATATTAATTGAGTACTACCTAATCCTGTTGTTGAATATAGTCCCTGATCTTGTTGAGAGTTAGCAAGTTTATTAACTTCTAATAAGTTAGTAAAATATGTTTTAGTTATTGGAAATGATGTAACATTGACATATTCTTTTTTATTATCATAAGTATTAAATAAAGGATTATCATCATTTAAAACTAGAATATCAACTCCAATTAAACCTTTCATGCCCTCAATATTCTTAATGATATCTTTATTGGTCTTTTTAGTAACTATATAGCTAGTATCGGCAATTGAAGTAAGGCCCATATTATTTATTAAAGAAATATCATAAGTATTGATATTATGTTGATTTAAAAACTTACACAACTCTTTTTTACTTGAACAAACAATATGTTTTTCACCATAATAAATATTGGAAAAGAGGATCGGTTGTTGATATGGTTTTAAAGTCTTTTCTTCATCAGATAAAAAATAAGCTATTTTTAAGTAAAATTTTTGATAATCACTATATTTCATTAAAACATAACCAGTATCATGATCAACTGTATAATTTATTGTATCGTCTTGTATATCTTCATATTTAGTAATTAAACTATCATGAAGACGATAAAAAGGTATAGTTAAAGAACTACTATTAGGAATCTTTTGATATTCATTTTCCAATTTATGAATTGGCTGTGATTTTTTGGCAACAACCGTAAAGGTCGTTCCATATTGTTGGCCATTATTTAATATGAAACTATTAAAAACTCCAAAGACCGAAATACATAATATCACAAGAATAGCTGTTACAATCGTAATTAAGCTCATCATTTTACTCAAACTAGGAATACGATAAGCTAAATGGGAAAAGCTAAGTAATCTAACACTGCTATTCACGCCCTTTTGTGAATGTTTAAATGAGATAAATATATATGCTAGAAAACCACGATATAGAAAGATGGCTACTAAAACAGCTAATAAGAAATAAACTAATAAAATAGTGATATCGATACTATGATTTTTATCAGATATATAAAAACATGCCATATAAATTAATAATCCAGTAAAGATTAAAAATAATATCAAAGAGAATATTGGTTTTTTCTTTAACTCATAACTTTTTTTATTATCTTGAAACAATTGTATTATATTAGTTTTAATAACCGTTAATAAAGGAATGATACTTATGATTATTAAAATAATAATTGCTAATGAAAGCACATCTAAAATACAACTGGTTACTAATGATAATGAAAGAGAATCATCTAAACGATATCCTATTAATCTTTCTGAAAAAAAGACAACAAAACGAGAAGTTAATAAACTAAAGGTAAAACTAATTAAAAAACTTGTTAAAATAACAAACACATTCTCAATAAAAATCATTTTAAAAATACTATAACGATTTAATCCTAATGTTTTTAATAAAGCCACTTCATTACTTCTTCTTTTAATAAAAAAATTCGCTATATAAGCACTAAAAATGATGACAATGCCATAGATAATCCACTTCAGATAAAAAAACATATCATTAGAACTAACTCCAATAAAACCATTACTATCTAAATGACGCCCTAATTGAAAATTAATATTCCCCACTTGATAGACGATAATAAAAAAGAAAGTAATAGTAATCGCATAAGCAAGAAAATAACCTTTAGCTCCTTTAATATTTTGAATTGCGAGTTTAGTCAGCATCAAAATCACCACCTAATAAAGTTGTTACTTTAATTACTTCATCATAGAAAACTTTACGAGACAAATCACCACGAGTAATCGTATGATATAATTTTCCATCCTTTATAAAGATAACTTTAGAAGCAAAACTAGCACTAAAAGGATCATGAGTTACCATCATCATGGTAATAGCATTAGTTTCATTTTGATAAGATAACATCTTTAAAAGATTATGAGCATTTTTACTATCTAAAGAACCAGTTGGTTCATCAGCAAAGATAATTAAAGGTTTAGTAACAAGAGCCCGAGCTATAGCAACTCTTTGTTTTTCACCACCACTTAATTGATATGGTGATTTTTTTAATAATAGGGTTATATCTAATTCAGCAGCTACTTTAGTAATACGTTCATTAATATCTTGTTTACTAATTTTTTGAATAACTAAAGGTAAAGCAATATTCTCATAGACATTTAAACTATTTAAAATATGATATTCTTGAAAAATAAACCCCATTTGTTTTTGTCGATATAATTCAAGATCTTTATTTTTATAATTATTAATATCAATATTATTAATTTTAATCTGACCATTACTTGGTTTATCTATTCCGGCCATTAAATTTAATAACGTTGATTTCCCACTACCACTAGGTCCCATAATGGCTACAAATTCGCCCCTATCAATATCCAAGCTTACATTGCTTAAAGCCACTTGTTTTCCATATATTTTGCTTATTTCTTTTGCACTTAACATTATATTTCCTCCATTTATTTTTTTTCATAAAAAAATAATATAATTTATTATCCATAATTATTATATTATTTATTTTAAGATTAAACATCCATTTTTTATTACAAATCGTATAGTTATCTTACAATTTTATCATGTTCCTTCTTTAGTCCTTAAATTTTATAATTATCTTAGTAATATTATCAATACTTTCCATACTAATTTGATGATTTAATTGATTAAAAATTCTTTTAACTAAATATAAACCCATACCTGTTGCTTCATTACTATAGTTTTTTGCATTACTTCCAGTAAACCCTTTATCAAAAACTCTAAGAATATCACGACTATTAACACCATAACCTTCACTCATGATAATTAATTGTTTCTCATTACCCCTAATAGTTACTAAAGAATTATCAAAAGAATACTTAATCGCATTATTTAAAATTTGTTCGAAACAATAACGAATACCTATTTTATCACTAGTAATATAAACATTATCAAGCTGTAAGTCAATTCTAATACTTTTAAGAATAAAATTATGTTTTAACTTCTTAATAACAAAT
>JAITPW010000070.1 GCA_031289255.1 Bacilli bacterium | reverse complement strand
GGAGAGGTAAAATGAAATTAAGTAGCAGTTTTGAAAAAGGGGTTTGTATTCTGGCACTATTATCAACACAAAAACGTAATGTGGCCTTAAGTGCAGAGGTTATTAACTCACGAATAAATGTTTCAGCTAGTTATATTAAGAAAATTATTAGAAAATTAGTTGTTGCTAAAATCATCGTTTCGGTTTCAGGTAATAATGGTGGGTTTTCTTTAGCAAAGAAACCTAATCATATTACACTGCATGATGTCGTTGTGGCATTAGAAGGTCATACTGATACTTATCCTAATTCTGGTTTATTTAATGCAACTTTTCGGGGCTTAAAAGGAGCTAAGGTAGGTGATGCCTTTATTCATCATATCATTAAAGAGGCAGATAATCGTTGGAGTGAATATCTTAAAGGAAAAACGATAAGTGATGTTATTAAACATCTACAAAATGAAGAGCTTTTTACAGTAGTTGATTGGAATAGTTTTAGTAGAGAATGATTGTTTTATTAGTGAAAAGAGAGGGTATTAAAAAATGGAAGTTATAAAAAATGAATTTAAGAATATTATCAAAAATAAATTATTATTAGCATCGTTTATTGTTATCTGTGCTATTCCTTTAATTTATGCTAGTTTTTTTCTTAAATCAGTATGGGATCCTTATGGTAAGACTAATAATTTACCGATTGCAGTTGTTAATAAGGATCAGAGTGTCATGTTTAATGATCAGAAAATAAATGTAGGAAGTGATTTGGTAAACAGTTTAAAAGAAAATGATAATTTTAAGTGGTCTTTTGTGAGTGAGCAACAAGCATTAGCTGGTCTTAAGAATAAAGAATATTATATGATTATTAGTATTCCAAATAATTTTTCTCAAAATGCGGCAACTTTACTAGATAATAAGCCTCAAAAGATGAAGATTAATTATGAAACCAATGGAGCCTTAAATTATTTAGGGGAAGTTATTAGTGAAGCTGCTGCTAAAGAAATTAGAGGAGAGGTTGCTAATAAAGTAACTAATTCCTATGCCTTAGCTATGTTTAAACAGATTAATAATATGAAAGATGGGTTTAAGCAAATCGATGATGGTCTTAACCAATTGGATGATGGTGTTTATAAGATTAAAGCTGGTGATGATGAATTAAATAACAGTATTAGTTTACTAGCAAGTAAATCATTACAATTTAGTAATGGTGAAACAACTTTTGATCTTAAATTAAATAGTTATTTTAGTAAAATAATGGAATTAGAACAAGGTAGTGAACTGTTATCAAATAATTATTTATTATTTGATAGTGCTATTGAGAATATAGCTAATATTTTAACTTTATTAAGTAAAGGTTCTACTACATTAAATGACAGTCTCTATTTGTATACTGATAATGCCCAATTAATTAATAAAGGATTAAAACAGATTACTTTAAATAATGATCAAATTAAAGATGGGTTGAATGATTTTAGTAATGGGTTAAGTAATATTACGTTGTTGATAAACCTAAGTAATGATATTATGCAGCAAATGAACCAGCTTAGTAATAATAGTTTAACTAATATTGAATTAAATGATTTACAAGAACGAGTCGTAGCTTTGAATGAACGATTAAAAGCTTTGCATGATAGTAATGGAAGTTCAGCTTCTTTAAACTTAAATAATAATAAGATAATTAATGAACTTAATAATGAAATAGATGGGCTTATTAATAGAATTAATCAAAGTACTTTTAGTAATAATGAAAGTATATTAAATGATTTTAATAATTCTAAAAGTATGCAATCTTTAAGTAATGAACAAAGATTAGCTTTAAGTAATGACTTAAAAACCTCTTTATTACAAAAAAATAATCATGATAGCTTAGAATTACAAGGTATAAGAGATGATTTACTTAACATTAAAGCTAAAATTAATACCTCAAATATTACCCCTAAAGCTGCGAATAGTGATAGTCTTAATGATATTGTTAATGATGCTAATTTAATTACCAATGATTTAAAAGCATTATTTAGTAAGGATATGGCAAACAATAACCAAAGAGCTACTATTAATTATCAATTACAACTATTAAATAATGGTTTAATGAGCTTAGCAAGTGAAAGTAGTAAAGCTAGTCCCTTATTTCTAGGAATTAATAACTACTTAGATATGACTAAACAAGCAAGCATGGGTTTAAATACTCTTAATAGTAATAATGAGAGCTTGTTGATGGGCAGTAAGCAACTTAATCAAGGACTAATGGCTTTAAATGAAGAGAGTCCTCTTTTAAGGGCTAATTCTAGTCAAATAAATGATGGTATTAATAAAATAAGTAGTTCACTAGGATTACTAACAAATGCTAGTGAAGCCTTAAGCCAAGCAAGTGCACAACTTAAACAGGGTTCATTACAATTGAGTAGTGGCTCAGCTAAATTAATGCAAGGATCGCAACAATTAAATGAGGCTTTAACAAATTTAAAGACCGGAAGTGATACTTTAGTTACTAAAGTAAATGATGGTTTAAAAGCTATTAATACTATTAATTTGAATGATAATGTAGCTAAGCAAATGAGTAATCCAAGTCAACTTGTTCATCAAAAATATAGTGATGTTCCTAATTACGGTCATGCTTTAGCTCCTTATGTATTATCATTATCATTGTTTGTTGGTTGTTTAATCTTTAATTTTATTATGCCGGTTAGAAGAAAAGCCACTCAAGATGCAAAAGTTAAACAATGGTGGCTTAGTAAAATTATCTTAGGTTTAATTGGAGCATTAAGTATGGCTCTTATTCTAGCCAGTGTCATGTTATTACTGGGCTTAGAACCTGATCATCTTGGTCGATATTATTTAATGGCCATAATCACCGCCATGTGTTATATGTCAGTAATTATGTTTTTAGCAATATCATTTGATAATCCTGGTCGTTTTTTAGCAATGGTGTTACTAGTATTGCAATTATCTGGTTCGGGAGGAACTTTTCCGATGCCGTTAACGGGTTCTTTCTTTAATACCATTCATCCTTTATTACCGATGACTTATTCTATTTATGGTTTTAGAGAAGCAATTAGTTCTGGTTTAGGTATAAATACTTTTACTAATGCGATTATGGTGCTAATTATCATTATTGTGGTAGCATATCTATTGCTTTACTTTAGCATGAAAGTTCTTGATAAAAGAATGGAACATTTAAAAAATAAGTTTAAACCGCAGAAAAGCAACGATTAAAAAAAATTATTCTTAAAAAGAGTGGTTAAAAACACTCTTTTCTTGATATTAATAAAAAAGCTATGATGAAATATTATTCAATCATAGCCTTTATTATTTATATGGTGCCCAGAGCCGGAATCGAACCGGCACGGATATCACTACCCGCAGGATTTTAAGTCCTGTGCGTCTACCAGTTCCGCCACCTGGGCAAAGCAATTAACTGGTGCGTGAATATTATAGCAAACATTTATTTAACATGCAAGAGTTTTCTGTTATAATATAAATATATTTACAGATAGTGAATAATGACAAGGGGGAATATTTATGATTAATAAGCGTTTTTCATTAATATCAGCATCTTTAATGATAATTATTTTAATCTTTAATATTATTATTTTTATGTATGTTCTAAGCCAAGGAATTAATATTAATGGTGGTAAGATGGCTTTAACTTATGGCTTTTTTATGAGCTGTTGTTTAATAGGGGTTATTCTTACTTTTATGGCAAGTATTCAGCAGAAAAAACATTTATTGTTAGTGAGCATTATTATTTATGCTATATCATTTATGCCAAGTTTTATTTATATTATAAATAATGAGACTATTAAGAGTGATGCTTTACTTTTAGCTAAATTTGTTTTACCAGTTTTAACATTGAATATTATTATCTATATTTTAGCAGTTAAGAAGATTGATTTAGCTACTCAAAAGACCATCTTTAGTGAATCAAAAAGAATAATTAATAAAAAGAAGGAAAGATAATGAAGAAATTTATTGAAAAAAAGAAA
>JAITPW010000041.1 GCA_031289255.1 Bacilli bacterium | reverse complement strand
TAATTTATTCTTTTATTTTTTGATAATAAATTCCCGTTCCTAGAATAGCCATCATACTTGCTAATACTCCTAAATAACTAAGATAATCATTACCACCATTAGGTACTTTATTTTTCTTATTATTATTGATTTCCTTGTTATTTAAATCATTGTTATTGTTATTATCATTATTATGATCTTTATTTAATTCATAGATAACTTTAATCTTATGGCTAGCTAAGACATTAGTAAACTCATACTTCTCACTCTGTAAGCCCCTTAACATTATTTCTTTACCATCAACAATCACTTTACTTAAATGATAGTTTTTATTAGCTTCAAAATTAACCGTATGATTTTCTCCATCTAAGACATAGGCACTTGGATCAATAGTTCCCCCTACGACTTCTGTTTCAATCAAAAAGGCATGACCATACATCGCATATAAAGTTATATCTTCATTAGGCATTTCAAAACTATGGGCATTTCCATTAATTGGATATTCAGGTTTATCTCCTTCAACATGTATCGGTTTAGTAGACCAACCAATAAACTTGTGATCTTTTAAGGTTGGAATAGCACTAAAATCAACGTTGACATTACTAGTAGCTGGATGGGCTTTACTAGCCGGTACTGGTCCATTTCCTAAGCCAGCATCATATTTAACTAAGAAAGCTTCATTAGCACCTTGATAGTTAATATCATAATTATTGTACCCATAGGTACGTCCATCACTCCACTTAGTATTCGGTACTTTAATATTAGTTTCATAAATCGCATAAATAGCTGGATTATCGGTTGCTACATCATCATTATAGCCAACACCAGCTTTATTATTACTAAAGACAACATCTTTATCGACTTTCAACATTTCATAATACGCCGTAAAGATTGCCCCACCATTACCGGTAACTATATTATCTAAAAAACGTACTGTATCTTTAATTTCCACTGCCTTTTTTACATCTGGAGTGATATAGATTGCTCCGCCATCGGCATTTTTTCTTAATTGGCTTAAAGCCTTATTGTTTGAAAATAAAACATTACCACTAATAATGGTTTCATTAGCTTCACCATCGATATAAAGAGCCCCACCATCATAAACAGAAGCGGTATTGTCAGTTATTTCAACATTGTCTTTGATTTCGGTATGTCCATAAATGGCCACGGCTCCACCATAAGGTGCTACATTATTGTATAACTTAACATTATTCTTAATTTCAATATTACTATCTAAATCACCCATTATAGCTCCACCTAAATCACTCATATTAGCAATAGAATTATTAAATAGTTCAACATCATCTTTAATAATTAAAGAACTATCTATCCCAACATAGATGGCTCCACCACGAGCTTTATCACCATGATTATCATGTAATGTAACATTATCAGTAATGGTTGCTTGGTTTTTGCCATATAAAGCGATAGCTCCGCCATTACCATAAACGCTATTATTATTAATTTCAACATTATCATTTATATTTATTGTCGATTTATTTAAACCTAATATGGCCCCGCCTGCTCCACTTTGAGAAGAAATATTATTATTTATTTTAACATTATCTTTGATTGTTAATTCGTAATTCGAATTTTCTTTTTGATCATCCTTACTATAAAATCCAACTATAATTGCCCCGCTATCTTCATGTGCTTCGTTATTCGCAATTTTAACATCACCCGAAATGGTTGTTGATATATTTATACTTCCGCCATATTCAGCATCCATAACTATGGCTCCACCTCTAGTGGCACTATTATCATGAATATTAACATTATCTTTTATGGTTAAAGTGCTCGAATTATAAATTGCTCCACCAGCTTCTTTAGCAAAATTATCATATATTTCTACATTTCCAGAGATTTCTAAAACGGCAGGAACACCACTATTAGTATTTTCAATATTATAAATAACTCCACCTTTAAATTTAGTAATGTTATTAAATATTTTTACATTGCCACTGATATAAGCTGTTCCTGCGTTCACAAAAGCTGCCCCATGGCTATTAGAACCATTTGCATAATTATTATAAATCTGGGCATCATCCATAATATAAGTTTTCGCAAGTTCTGTTTCAGCAAGGATTACTCCGCCACCATCAAAAATCCAATTATCATGGATTTTGGCATTATCTTTAATATAGACAGTACCTGCTATATTAGAAATAACACTTCCAAAATCTTCTGAATTACAATTCATAATTTCACTATCTTGATTAAGAGATAAAAAATTATTAGCTTTGCCCACCTTAAAAATCTCTCCGTCAACAGGCAATCCACCACCATTACCATTACCACTAATAATTAAGTTACTGACATTTAAACGAGCATTTGCATTAGTAATATAAAACAAAGGTCCTATATAGTGAGATTCTCTTAAAAGAGTAACTCTTGTTGTATCACTTTTTAAATTAACTTCAACATCTTTAGGAATATTTATTACATTGGTAAACTGAAAATCATTGACAATATAAATATCATGATTTCCGGCAGGTAATGCTTCAATATCTCTTTTTAAATCCCCAAAATTATTTTCATGATACTCGAGGGCTTTAAGTTCACAATGAACCAAAAGACCCACCAATAGAGTCATGATAAGTAACATAACTTTACATTTTCTTCTTAGTTTTAAATTCATAAAATCTTCTCCTTAATTAAATTTTATAGTACTTATTCTTTAACATTATACTTCAAAAATATAATATTGACAACTGAATGTAAACAATTATTTAACAATATATCAAATAAGTAATATAGTTATTAATAATTCAAAAATATTTTAATCATTAATATTGGGATATTTGTGGTTATTTTTATATCACTTTTTAGTAAATAGGTTTATAATAAGGCACAGGAAGTGATGGTATGAAAACAAAAGTATTATATTATGATAGTATTGATTTATTAGACTTTGAAGCCAAAGTAATTAGTTGTCTTAAAAATAAAGATGGTCTTTATGAAATAATTCTTGATCAAACAGCCTTTTATCCTGAAGTAGGTGGGATGCAACATGATATTGGAACCATTGATAATAAGGAAATCATTAAAGTAATTAAAAAAGATGATATTATTATTCATCTAAGTAATGATAAAATTGAAAATGAGAATGTAAAAGCTCATATTAATAAAGAGAAACGTTTTACTAATATTCAAGCCCATGATGCTCAACATTTAATTAGTGCGATTATGGAATTAGATTATGACTTATTTACCGTATCTCATCACACTTTTGATAATTATTATGATTTAGTCTTGGAAGGCCCACCTTTAAATGACGATATGATTAGAGCATGTGAAAGTAAAGCTAATGATTTAATTATGAAACATGCCCAAATGATTGTTGAAGTATTAAATAAGGATACATATTTAAGTAGGGGTTTACCTTATAATGAAAAATATGGTGATAGTATTCGACTTACTAATATTGAATATCTTAATGATAATAATGCCTGTGGTTGTTTACATTTTAATAATATGGATAGACTATCCTTAGTTAATATTCTTAATTATGAGAAGGTCAGAAATCAATATCGAATTATTTTTACTTCTGGTATTAAGCTCAATGAACTATTACATGATTATTACGATTTATTTAGTAATATCAAATTAAAATTAAAAGCTAATGAAGATAATGTTCTTGAAAAAATTGATAATTTATTAGAAAAGAATAGTAATCAACATAATGAAATAATGTTTTTAAAGAATAAGCTTTTTAAACAAGAAATAGATCGTTTACTAACAAGTAGTAATAAGATTGTTTATGTAAATAATGAATTATCTTTTGAAGAGTTAAAACAGATCAGCAACATTGTGATTAATAGTGATAATAAAGATGTTATTGCTTATTTACAATTAAAAAATAATGATAAGTATCAATTTATTATTGTTAAACAAAAAGATAATCAAACCAACTTAAGTGAAATATTTACCAACTTAAAAAACCATTATGATATTAATGGTGGTGGTCGTGGTTTAGTTATTAATGGTCAAAGTAATGAGGATTTAAGTAATATTATCAAAGAATATTTATAATAAAAAAAGCTACTTTATTTAAATAATGAAGTAGCTTTTTATTTAATTTGTTCATAAATGATATGAGCATCACTTAGTAATCTTTTTGAAGCAATAACATTATCTTCATGAGCATATTTATCTTCTAAGTAATAGATTTTTTTAATACCCGCTTGAATGATTAGTTTAGCACATTCATTACAAGGAAATAAAGTTACATAAAGAACACAGTCTTGTAAGTCGCAATGAGCATCAACTATCGCCTTAGCTTCACTATGAATAAGATAAGGATACTTTGTCATTAAGAAGTTTCCCTCACGAACATCAAGGGGATAATCATGACATTGTAAATTGCCTGGTAAAGTATTATAGCCTTTTGATATGATTTTACTATCTTTAACAATAACACAGCCAACTTTTGTATTAGGATCAATCGATAATTCTTTAAGCTTTAAAGCTTCATTCATAAAATCATTATTCATCATAATTAATAACCCCAATACGCTGATAATATTTATTTAATTGATCTTTTTCAATAAGAGCTTGTTGAGGATTAACGAGATTTTTATATTGGAGATAATCTTTTTCAAAAGTTATATTACGAGCTAAAGTCTGTTGCGGAATAAAGTATAATCCAATCATCATGAATAAGATTAGTATCATTGATACTAGATAAGGTTTTTTAATCGGTAATCCTTCATTATTAAGAGCCATTACTAAACCAATTCCTAAGAATAAACTGATGATGTTAATTAAAGCTGAATTCCCACCCGTAAAGATGATAAAAAGATAAAGAACTAGTAAAATGATATTTTTCATTATATTACTAATTAGATATTTCCTTTCACTAGGTAATAGAATAACTCCCAAATAAGCTCCAATTACTAATGAAAGTAAAGGGAATGAACCAATAAATATCGTATTACGCTCAACACATAACATACTTAAGAGAATACCAATGATACCAAGGATATAAAGGATGATCGTTTTCTTAGTACCTATTTTTATTTCCACAAAACTATTATAAATGTAAAATAAATAAATACTAAGAATGATGCTTAACATTCCTTGGCTTAGAAATAAACTAGTAACAAGACGATGATATTGATGTAATTGAATAATAAAGGGACTATAAAAAGCATTGTCATAAAGATAAGATGCTGGATTAATAGTATCTTTAATTAGTAAAATATTAATAATACCAAAAATAATCATAAAGATAAAAGTAAAGGTTTGTTTTTTGAGAAGGAGAGTCGAATCAAAAGCTTTCATCATGGTATTAAGACCCTTCTCATTATTCTCACCATTAGTAAATATCTGATTATTATCAAATTTCTGATAATTAAATTTACGTCCTAAAATAGGTAAATCATTATTAATTAAATCACTATAAATAAGACTTTGTTGGCTAGTAATGCTGATTGAATAGACATTATCAACCATTTCTTTGATGTAACCACCAAAGTAAAAACATAAACAACGCGGTTGTTCTATAAAACTAATAGTTTGAAATTCATTAATTATTTTCTTGATATTATATAAATCATTATTGAATTCATTTTCATCTTTAAATTTAAGACTCGATAGTCTAATTAATTGATATTTAGCACTTTTATTTTGTAGAAAAATACCATCAACATTTTTAATGATAATTTCTTGATAAGAGTATTCTCTTATTAAAATTTGGGCTATTTCAATGATTTTTATTTGGTCTAAGTAGGTAGGATTCATATTTTAATTCCTTTCATAACATTTGATATAATAGATTATAACAAATAATCCAATAATAGTTGTGATTAAATAAAGGTAATTACCATTATTAATATTATTTAAGGTAATAATACCAATAATTAAGGAAATAATAGTAAAAAAGACATTAGATAAACCTGAGTATAACGATAAAGCGCTAGTTACTAAATTAGGTTTGACTAGTTTTTTAATTAAATCAAAACCAACGATAATACAAAGAGCCATTACTAAACCATGAGCTAATGATGCTATTAAAATCCATAAAATACTATTGCTTACGATTAAGATGATCCATCTTATCACTAAACTAATAAAAGCTAGTAACATTAAATAAATATGAGGAATTTTCTGACTTATTTTTATCGCTGGCCCCATCAATAATACTTCAAAGATAACCATGAATAAAAAGGAATAACCGACAATAACACTATCACCATGTAAATAAGTAATACTCAAAGGAACAAATACTTGACTAACTTGAATAATAGCATAAGCAATGGCCATAATAATAATGATAATTAGATATTGTTTATCCTGAATTAATTCTTGATAATCTTTTTTAAAGGTATTTTTTTTACTATTATTACGATAAATATTGGGGACAAAAGCCATAAATAAAGCCGCTAGCCCAATAAAGATAAAATGTACAATAATGAATAAATTGGGATAATTCAAATAATGACCTACGACAAAGCCCATGATAATCGAAGCCATAATATATGCTAATGAACCTAATGATCTGATAATACCATAATTAAGATGATAAACCTCACAGTAATCTAAAGTAATACTATCACTTAAGGGAATCAAAGAAGTACGTAAACCATTAATCAATATATATAAACTGACCATAATAATAAATGGTCTACAAAAGGCATAGGCAATTAACAAGCCAAAGACCATTAAAGCATTAATAATAAAGACTTTCTTAGGATGTTTAATTTTATCCGCAATCATCCCAATAAGAGGAACACTGATAATACAAATAATTGAACCAAAAGCATAGAATAAACCGGTTTGAAAATTAGTATAATGTAATGTTTCTTGTAAGTAAATCGAATTAAAGGGAAAGAAAGCTCCTAAAGCAAAATAGTATAAACAATCTGCAATACTTAAAAGGAATATTTTCTTATTCATAAGATATCGTTGTTATTAAATCTTTAAACTCTTGCGGTATATCAATCTCAAATTCTAAATACTCTTGTGTACGAGGATGAATAAACCCAATTTTTTTAGCATGTAAATATTGGCCATAACTAATATCATCTTTTTTATAACCATATTTAGGATCTCCATAGATTGGATGCTTAATATAATTTAAATGTACTCTTATTTGATGAGTACGTCCTGTTTCTAATTGGCACTCTATATAAGAATATTCTTTATAAACATTTAAAACATTAACATGAGTTATGGCTGGTTTACTATTAAAAGAAGTTACGGCCATTTTGGTACGATCATTTTTTGAACGACCAATCGGAGCATCAATAATAATCTTACGATCTTTTAATTGTTCATGAACGATGGCAACATAGATTCGGTATAATGACTTATTTTGTAGTTGTTCACTAAGATGAAGATGGGTCTTATCATTTTTGGCAACTACAATTAAACCACTAGTATCTTTATCAATCCGATGAACGATACCTGGTCTTTCATTACCATTTATTGTCGATAGATTATTTTCAAAGTAATATAATAAAGCATTAACTAACGTATGTTCATAAACTCCATTACCAGGATGAACAACCATACCACTCGGCTTATTAATAACTAGTAAATCATCATCCTCATAAACAATATCTAATTTGATATTCTCTGGTTTTAAATTAATAGCCGGTTTAATATAATCAGCTATTTTTATCAGATCATTTTCTTTCAATTTATAATTAGCTTTAACAACCATATCATTTACTAAAATAGTTTTATTATCGATCATCTTTTGAATAGTACTACGAGATAAATCATTTTCTTGTTCACTTAAATATTTATCTAATCTTTTTTTACTATCCTCTTCTTTTATCATATATTCTCTCATTTAGTTCTCCTTTTTTTTAAAAAATTTTCTTAGTCCTAATGTATCAAAGATAATTAGGACAATCGCAACAGTAATAAAGCTATCTGCTAAATTAAAAATCGCAAAGTGATAAGTATTGAAAGTAAAACTAATAAAATCAATTACTTGTTTATTAATAATACGATCAATCAAATTGCCCAATAGTCCACTAGTTAATAAAGCACAAGCTACTTTTGTTAGAGTAGTAGTCGCTCCTTTATAAATATTATAAATCACTATTAAACCAACTAGAGCAACGATATAGAATAAATAAAGATGCCCTTTAAGGATACTAAAAGCAGCACCATCATTTACAGTATAATAAATACTAAAAAAATGAGGAATAATATTAATTTCTTGATATAATTCCATATTACTAGTAATCATATATTTACTTAATTGATCAAGACCAATTAAGAATATTATTATCATAAATAAAGATCTTTTTTTCATTAAATCACCTTGTTAATTATATCATTTAAGCAATCATCTGACAAATATAGACATTTTATGATAATAGCATCAAATTATAACTTTTTTCATGTATAATAATAATAGGTGATAATATGATAGTTACAGGCATTATAGTAGAATACAACCCCTTTCATAATGGTCACAGTTATCATATTCAACAAGCTCGTGCTCTAACCAAATGTGATTTATTGATTGCGATAATGTCACCTACCTTTATGCAACGTGGTGAACCAGCCCTTTTAAATAAGTTTATTAGAACTGAAGTAGCCCTTAATAATGGTGTTGATATGGTCATTGAACTACCGAGTTATTATGCTATTCAATCAGCAAATTATTTTGCCCAAGGAGCACTTAAACTTTTAAATGAATTAAAAATTAATTATTTAGTTTTTGGGATGGAAAGTGATAATCTCGCTGAATTAAAAAAAGCTGCTCAAATTAGTTTGATACCTTCTTATCAAGAAGATGTGGCTTTATTGATAAAAAAAGGTCTTCGTTATGCTAATGCTTGTAATGAAGCATTTAAACAATATGGAATTACTAATATCGAATATGCGAATGATATTTTAGCTTTAGCTTATCTGCAAGAAATCTATCAAAATAACTATCAAATTGAAGCCGTAAGTCTTAAAAGAACTAATAATTACCTATCTAAAGATCTAAGTAGTGATATTGTTAGTGCTACAGCTATTAGAGCAGCTTTAATTAAAAACATTGATATTAGTAAGTATACAAAGATGAATGAAGAAATTAAAACTTATGACAATGAACTTGTCTTTTTCAATGATTTTTTTAATATTTTAAAATATAAAATTATTAGTATGAGTATTAGTGATCTACAAAGTATCCATGGAATGGTTGAAGGTATTGAATATAAAATTAAGAATAGTATTCTTAAAGTAAATAATATTAATGAATTAATCCTTACTTTATCAAGTAAAAGATATCCTCAAACTAGAATTCAAAGATTATTAGTTTATATCATTTGTCATATTACTAAGCAAGAGATAGCTTCTATCGATATTGATTATCTTAGAATCCTCGGTATGAATATTAAAGGCCAAGCTTATTTAAAAGTAATTAAAAACCAAACTAATTATAAGATGGTAACTACCTATTCTAATCATAAGAATAATGGTCTTGATTTAGAATTAAGAATATCCCAAATCTATAGTCTAGCTTCTTTACATACTAATTATCTGGCTTTTAAAGAATATCAACAAGCAGTTATTATTAAAAAATAAGCATAATAACCTTTATAATCTGGTCATTATGCTTTTACTTACGCCATGTATCATTGAACAAGTGCCACTCATAAAGATAAATTATCGTTCATTTTAAGAGCATCAATTCCCCTTATTATCTCATCTAAAAAAGAAAATTTTTCAGCAAAATCCCATTGAGCTTTAATAAATAAATTACTTAATTTAGTATAATCATTCTCTTTTTGAGCAATACATAAAGCTTCTTTATATTTTTTAATATCTGCACTATCAATTGCGAATAAATTAATTTTATTTTGAAGACATTGTTTTAACATAATAAATCTTCCCACGCGACCATTACCATCACTAAAAGGATGAATTTTCTCAAAATCAACATGAAACTTAATAACATCAATTAATTCTTTATCACTTTCATCCCACCATCTTAATAAATTATCTATTTTAGGTATCACTTCATAAGGTTGGGCTAATTCGATATCAACCCCTCTTAAAACATTAGGAATCTGCTTCCATCCTAAAAGATGATATTCTTGCAGTTTAGTATTAGCTTTTAATAAGTGTTGGAATTCTAATAATAATGTTTTGGTAATAGGTTCATCTAAAGTATCAATTACAAAATCAAAAAGTTTTACTGAATTAATCGTTTCTTGAATATCTTCAACATCATGACTACCTTCGATAATATTAGTTTCTAAATATAAAGATAATTCTTCTAATGAAAAAGTGCTACCTTCAAGTTTATTGGAATGAAATAAGAATTCTAAAGCCAACATATCATAGGAACTCAAAGATATGTCTTTTAATAATTTAATTTCTTGAATACTAATAACCATAATTACACCTCACTCAGTTTAAACATTCTGATTTTTATAAATAACATATACTCATTATAACAAATTATTGAACATTTTAATAACTAATAATAATTAATCTTTAAGTAATACAATAATAATTATTACTACTTCATATTTCAATTCAAGTGGCATTATCTTTATTATTTTATATTAGAAATATTTTTTTAAATATGTTATTATATAAAAGCTTTAAAATTTAAAAGGAGATAATTATTTATGAAATTTAAAACTAATCTACCCCAAAACAAGAAGGAATTCATCTTATTTCTTATGGTAGTATCTATTCTTTCTGTAAATATAATTGCACCACTTATTATGTGGCTTGAGTTTGGGTTTACAAAAGAAGTTTACCTTTCTGCTTTTCAGACTATGCCATTTATTTGGTTATCAGTAATTCTATTAGTTCCATTAATTGTTGAACCTTTGGCTTCAAAATTTGTTAGCTTATTCTCGGATAAACATGACGGATTTAACTCTAAAATTCTTTTTAATGTGTTATTTAGTGTATTGATTCTTTCAATAATACTAACTACTATCGCACCATGGATTGCATTGAGAGAAATAAGTATTGAATCTTTTCAAACATTCTTTTTGAGATGGCCAAAGAATTTCTTTATTGCATTCTGGATTGAATTATTAATAGCTCAACCAATAGCTAGATTTGTAATGATCAAATTACACAGTAGTACCAAAACAGTTAAAGCGTCTTAGTACGCTTTTTCTTTTTGAAAATTACTAATTTAATTTAATCTTTAGTAATAATAACTCTTATGTAATCATTATTTACGCATTGATATTCTTATCCTTTTTTTTAACATAATCTTTTTTTTTACAGCTTTTAAATTTACTAATATACCTACTATAATACAAACTAGCCATATATTTCTTGCCATATTTTTTTGATACACCTAATATTAGTAATATAGAAACAAAAGATAAGAAAAAGCAAGAAATATATTTCTATACTTCTTGCTTAAAACTTATTTACAGTTTATTCATTTTTAATTTAATGGTGCCTATACGACAATTAATACAAAAATAACACAAATAATTTTTTATTCTTTAAAATTTTTTTATTTTTTATTTCTATAATTATTATAAATTATTTTTTTATATAAAGCAATAGTTATTTTGATAATTTATAATATTTTTAGGAATAACGCTTCTTAGAAAAAATATAGTTAAATTTAAATTATAGGAGTTTTTAAAAATGAAACAATATACTGCCATTTACGTAAGAGTCAGTACTGAAGAACAAGTTGAAAATTATTCAATAGAAAGTCAA
>JAITPW010000020.1 GCA_031289255.1 Bacilli bacterium | reverse complement strand
ATATTGCTGAGGATCACCTAAAGGTGCACTTCTTTCAAAAGTTATTGTATTGCCATAAGAAAAGCCTAACGATATTAATTCATGTTTTAATTTAGAATCTAAATCAATATAGACTATTTTAGCAGAATAACCTTTCTTTAAATCTGATAATACCATCTAATCACCTTTTCTATTATTGTTTACTTAATTATAAAGGCTATAAATAAAAAAGTCAACTAATTATAATGATTTTAAATAGTGTAAGAGTTATCCTGCTAATTAATCATTACCATAATAAAAAAATTGTAAGATTATTTAATATCCATCTTACAATTTTTATTATATTAAAACCAATAAGTTCCGGCTTGTTGATTACTTAATTGAAAGAATTCATCAATGACTTCTTTAAAGATTTTAATATCATTAAAAAGTTTTGTTTCCTTGATATTAGTTAAGGCTTTTTGAATATTAGTATGAACATCTTCATCAAAGAAAATATTAACATCAAAGAAAGTATCAACTAATAAAGCTAAGGCAATGAATTCTTGTGATTGTTCTTCTTTAAATAAAGAATCATGTAATTTTTGATAAGCACTTCGAATCGTTTGGGGATTCTTTAAACTAATAGTTGTCTTAGTAAGAATAAATTTCTTTTCATTTTTTAAAACAATAACATCTTCATCTACAAGTTCTTTAATGACTAAATCATAGATACTTAGACTAAAATCAATATCTAAAAATAATTCTTGAGCTAGTTTTTTTAAATCAGTAACTTGTTTATCGTTAATGTATTGAATAACTAGTTTATTATAGGTTCTAATGCTACTTTGATCAATTATTGTAATTTTATGATCAGCATCAATCCTAATCTTATCATTAAGAATTAAATTAATGATAACACTAGCTCCAATCGCATTTAAAAAGATAACTGAGGGTGTTAAATAAAAGACAAGATCTTTATGATATAAATCCAACAATACTAAATCTCTAGTAATATTATTAGTATTCATTAATAATAGTGGTTTTTTATTCATCAATATACCTCCAATTAAGCCATATTTAAACGTGAAAATCTTCTAATTTCTTCATTTTGGTTATTTAATAAAACAATTTCAAATCCTAAATCAATATAACAATATTGGTTATTTTCACAAGTTCTAAAGTAAATATGTAAATTATTCTCATATTGAAACAATGAAATACTAGCATTATAAACCATGTCTAGTTCTTCATTAAGAAAGTTACATAAATAAAGAACATCATTCTTATACTGTGGTTGTTTATCATGAGCATTCTTTAAACGAGATTGATATTCCTCACGCGAAAGTGATTTAATATAATCATTGATATAGATTTCTCTTTCTTGTTTAGAAAGAAAGAGAACATCAGGATGATTTAATAAGAATTCAGCATTTCTTAATTCTAATTTCTTACTATCTAATTCACGATATTTTTCATCTAACTCATGAAAACTAACACCAACATTACCTTCTAAATCATAAATATCTTTATTATCATATATAGAAATCAATTCAAGATATTCTTCAAACACCTGTTCATGCTTAGGTAAATATAACATTCTTAGGCCATCTCTGATATATTTTTTAATACTAGCTGAAATTCTTGTATTAAAAAGAAAAGCTTTAACTCCTTCAAATGAGACAATTTCATCTAAAGCATCAACAAAATAAGAACATAAACTATCATAATGGATATCTTCATCACTTAAACTATGATAATGAAACTCATTAACAATCTCAATATTGGAAATGACCGCATCATATTTCTCTTTACCATTTTTTATTTTTTCTGATAACACAATATTTTTCATAAAACCATCCTAACTAGTTTATTTTTGAAGTTTATTTTTAATATAATAATTAGTTGCTAGACCACCTAAAGCTGTTTCACGATATTCAACTTTTAAATCGTCACCCGTTTCTTTCATCGTTCTCACAACGGTATCAAATGAAACACTATTAACTTTAATAGCACCCACTACTTTAGCAGTAAATGCCGCATCTATGGCACGTAAAGCAGCTTGTCCATTACGTTCAATACAAGGTATTTGAACATAACCTTCAACGGGATCACAAGTTAATCCTAAATGATGTTCAATAGCTATTTCAGCAGCATGTTCTACTTGTTTACCTGTTGCTCCATGAATGTAAGCTACTGCTGCTGCTGCCATGGCACAGGCCGTTCCTACTTCAGCTTGACAACCACCCTCAGCTCCAGAGATAGTTGCATTCTTTTTAATTAGATTACCAAATAATCCTCCAACAGCTAATGATTCAACTAATTTATCACGACTTATTTCACGATCTTTATAGTAAAAATACATTACCGCTGGAATAACTCCAGCTGCTCCACAAGTTGGGGAAGTAACCACCATTCCTCCTGAAGCATTTTCTTCTGACATAGCATAAGCATAGGCTAGAATTTTAAGTTTTTCAATTTCTTTTTCTTCTTTAGATTCTAAAGCTTTTAATAATAATCTTTTCCCAATTCTTTCTAATTTTAAAGAACCAGGAATAACACCTTCCGTATTTAATCCTCGTTCGACATTAGTAATCATATGATCAAAAATATCACCTAAAAAATCAATAATATCATTGCCTTCAACTTCTTTGATGTAATTTAAGTAAGTTAAATTATTAGTTCGACAATAAGTTACTATTTCATCTAAGGTATTCAATTCATAAATTTCAGGAAGACTTCCTCCATCTTTCATCCCTTCAATAACAATGGTTCCCCCACCTACTGAGTAAACAATCCATTCACCCATCATGGTATTATCTTCTTCAAAAGCTCTAAATATCATTCCATTTGGATGTTTTGGCAGTTCCGTATCATCCCATAAAATCGTAGTTGGAATATTCGTAATAGTTTGTAGAATAATCCAATCAGTTAAATGACCTTTCCCCGTTAAGCTTAATGAACCATGTAAAGTTACTTCTATATGATGGGCATTAGGATAAGCTTCCTTAAATTGTTTAGCTGCTCGTTGTGGTCCCATCGTATGTGATGAAGAAGGTCCTGGACCGACTTTGTATAATTCTCTTAATGATTGCATTTTTCAATCCTCCGTTAAATTTTTAATATAAATACTTTAACACCATGATAACTATTAATTTTACCAGTCTTTATTTGGTAATCAAGTTTAGCAAGGCGTAATAAATTTTGCTTAATTAAACTAGTACTAAAATTTAATTGTGATGCTACTTTGATACGATAAGGATGGATTTTTAATAGTGAAGCAATGTTTTTTTGTGAATAGTTTTTTGCTAAATAATTCTTAGTCAATAAAGCAATTCGCAATTGTTCAGCTAAATTAAAGATTAAAACAATTGGTTCCATCCCATTTTTTAATAATTGATCTAATAAAACTAATGATTTATTGATATCTTTACTTAATATCATATTACATAAATCAAAGATATTAGCATCTAAATTAAACGTTACAAAATCAATAACATCATCCTTTCTAATATGTTCATTACGTTTATATAATGATATTTTTTCAACTTCATTTTTGATATCACTTAAATTATCACCTACTCGTTCAATAATATAAGTAATAGCATCATCATCAATTGTATTATTTAATTTATTAAATTTTTTAATGATAATGTTTTTTAAGGTAACTAAATCAGGTTTATCTATTTTTAAAACCTTTGTTTTTTCTTGAATAAATTTAGTAATTTTTTTTCTTTTATCAAGAATGTCATCAACTTTAGCAACATCTTCACATACTAAATAAAAAATAAGAATGGTACTTTCATTACTATTCTCTAAATAAGTCATGATTTTATTAATAAATTCTTCATAATCCTTATTACTCTTCCCCGTTAAAAATAAAGGGTTTTTAATGATCGCAAATTTATATTTTTCAAAAAAAGGAATACTTTGACAATAATCAATAATTTGATTAATATCAGCATCTAAACAATCAAAAGTCATTGTATTCATTAAATCTGGTTTCATATTCAATTTAAGATAAATATTTTTCAATTGATTTTTAGCACTAATATTATCGTTTGCTAGAATTGTAAAATTCATAATACCACCACCATAATTATAACACTAATTATTATTTTATCAAAGATAAAACCATCACTGATAACTTTTTAAATAATTAAAATTATAAAAAAAGAAAATACTAATATTACCATGATCAAAAGTACTCAAAGGAACACTTTGATGATTTACAAATCTTCTTATTGTTTCAGGATGAGGATGATGGTAAGGATTATCTTTTTTAGCACTGATAATCGCCAGTTTAGGATTAGTAAGATTTAAAAAAGCATCACTACTACTATATTTTGAACCATGATGAGCTACTTTAAGAACATCAACTGGTAAGTCTTCCAAATATTTATCATACTTAGCTTCCATTTTAGAACTGATATCACCCGTAAATAAATAATTTAAACCATTTATTCTACTATAATACGTTAAAGAATTATCATTCTTATCTTGAGCATGTTCTTTAAATAGAAAATCAATAAAAGTTAAATTATTAAATCTAATTTCTTTAGTTTTATTTTTTATCGTCTTTTCAACTTTAAAAGTCTTCTTTAAATCTAATTCACCACCAGCATGATCGATATCATCATGAGTAATAACTAAATACTTAATCTGTTTTATTCGTTGAGCTTTTAAATAAGGAACGATAATATTCTGGACCGTTTTGGTTTTAAATGGTTGTCCAACATCGATGAGCATCGCTTCATTACTAAACATTGGTTTAATGATAATACAATCGCCTTGACCGATATTTAAATAAGTTACTTGACCTAAACAAGGTGGGATAAAATAATATAAAGTCATAAAGATAATGGGTAATAATAATGTTTTTTTAGTTTTTTTAATGAGGAAAAAACTAAATAATAAATAATATAAAATACAAATGATAATTGGCAGATAACCTAATTCAATTATGATATTATAATTAGCAATCCATTTTAGAAAACTTTCAAAATAATTGATAACTACTAAACCAAAAGGCAATAAAAAACTTAAATATTGACAAGTAAAGACCACTAAGTATAGTCCATAAAGGATGGGAAGAAAGATTATTTGAAAAATAATACTAAAAGGTGCGATAAAATAATTAATATTAGTAATTAAGGGTATCATCCCTAAAAAGATGATCGTATTAAACATAATTTTATTTTTTTGATAATCGTTGGGAATTAAGATGATAATCGTTGAAATAATAAAAGTTAAATGAAAACTAGATGTTAGAACACTTAAAGGATTAAAACCAAGAATAATGATAGCACTTAAAGCTTGTTTTTGTAATAAAGATAGCTTGTTGTTAAAGTATTCATGATTAAATATTATTAAGAGTAAAGCACGTAGAGCTGGTATTGAGAACATTAAACTCTTAGCATATAAAAATAAGCATATTAAAATAATTAATTCTAATAAATAATCATTTTTGATAAACATTAAGAGGCCCTTTAGTAATTTATATAACTTATTAAAATGAAAGCCTGAAATAACCACGAGATGAATGATTGCTAGATTAATGAAACTATCAATGACATTATTATCAATATTAGTTTTATCCATAAAAAATAAGTAATCAAAATAATCATTAACTTTATTATGCATCTTAGAAAGACGAGGTTGCTGTTTAATGAATTTAAGATGATCATCTTTAACTTTATAACTAATTCCTTTACTTCTTAAATAAGTATTCATATCAAACAATGTATTATTACTCAGATATGCTAAAGGTTTAAAATCATTTTTTACTAAAACTTCATCATTAATATTCAGTTCTTGTTTAGTTTCAATAATGATACAACCTTGCTTATTACAACCATAATAATCATACTTATTAAGTTTCGTAATTCTAAATTGATAATTATTAAATACTGGTTTTACTAATTTTATTTCGAGATATAAACAACTTAAAATAATGATTATTAATAAAAAAACAAATATTACGCGCTTTTTGATAAACAAATAAATCATCATTATCATTACCACTAATACCAAAATACTACTATGATAATAGTAAGCCAACATACTAATAATAATACTAAAACTAATTACTGGTAAATAAATAATCATATTTCTAAATATTCATAAATTTTATTAAATAATTTACTTTTAATCCCTTTAACATTCATTAAATCAATCATATTCTTAAATAAACCATATTCTTGACGATATTTTATTATTTTTAAAGCTATTGCTTTACCAATTCCTTTAATAATAACTAAATCTTCCAGGTTAGCTTCATTAATATTTATTTTATTACTAAAACGAGTAGAATTAATAAAAATAATTTCATTGTCCTTAAAATGATGATGTTCATCTAATTTGATGGCTTGTTCTTGATAACCTTTAAATTTATTTTCAACCTCTGCCATACTAGCATCTCTATTAATTAAGAAAGTTCCTTCTTTATTAACATGACCATTAATAGTAATACTAATTAAATGGTGTGCTTTATATTTGATATTAAGAAAAGTATTATTATCTTGGCAACCACCTAATACAAATCCCAATATTATTGTTAAACCAACTAAAAAAACCCTAATTATTTTCATAGTACTCACCTATTTAATAATTAACGTTTTAATATAATAATCCTAATTATTTTCTCTCAATCTTTAAAATTTGCACTCGATATTGATAATCATTAGTATCAATACTAACAATATCTCCAACTTTTTTTCCTTCTATTTTACGGGCTAATGGTGCTTCGTTTGATATTTTATTATTATCTGGATCTGACTCAATTGAACCAACAATCGTATAAGTTCTTTCAAGATTTTCATCTAAATCTAATAGGGTAACTGTTGCTCCTAAAGAAACACTTTTAATACCACCCTTTTTTTCATCAATTAACGTATAATGATCAAGCATATACGTAACTTCTTTAATACGCTCTTCTAAAGAAGCTTGTTTATCACGAGCCGCATCATAATCAGCATTCTCTGATAAATCACCTTGGGCACGAGCTGCTTGTAATTCTTCAATTACTAAAGGACGATCAATATTAATCAGCTTTTCTCTTTCAGCTTCTAATTTAGTTATTCCTTCTTTGGTAAGTAATATTCTTTCATTCATCATTTTCACCTCTATTCAATTTAGTATTATATCAAATTATTATTAATTATGCTAGTTATCTTTGTAATTACCAAATCGATAGCAACTTGATTTTCTTGGCCATGTGGAATAATAATATCAGCATATTTCCTCGTTGGTTCAACAAATTGTTCATGCATCGGTTTAACATCATTTAAATATTGTTTAAAAATCGATTCTAATGAACGTTGGCGAGCGATGACATCACGCTTAATTCGTCTAATTAAACGAACATCAGCATCAGTATCGACAAAAATCTTTAAATCAAATAATGAGCGAAGCTTTTCATTCTCTAAAGCATATAACCCTTCAACAATAACTACTTCACAATTACTAATAATCTCATATTCATTTATTCTTTGATAATCAATAAAACTATAGATTGGTTTATTAATAGCCTTATTATTTTTCAACATTTTAATATGTTCGAGCATTAAAGCATAATCAAATGCTAAAGGATGATCATAATTAATAAGCAGTTTTTCTTCAAAACTTAATTCATCATAAGATAAATAATAATCATCAAGCTTTAAAATATAAACCCTATTTTCATTCTTAAAATGATTTAAGATTGCTTGGGCTACACTACTTTTACCACTAGCACTACCCCCTGCAATACCTATTACTAAAACTTTCTTCATGATATTACTTTTCTTAACATGGCATAACTAGCCACTTGTTCTTTAAAAGGCAAATAAACAATTTGTTGAGGATGAGGTGCTACCATTATTAAGTTCATATTTTCATCAAAGATATTAGTTATTTCAAATTGATAATATTCATGATTAGGACCAAATAATTCGACTGAATCACCAACTTTAAAATTATTTCTCTGTTCTATTTTTAAATAATTACCATCACTTGCTAGAACTAAACCGATAAACTCTTTAGTAGGATGTTCATCACGATTTTGGTATAACTGAATCTGTTCAAAATGATACTCATCAATAAAACCAATATCGACTTGGCGATTAGCCGCTTTACTTAAATTATTTAAATTAAAATCACGAACTTCTTCAATACCATTTTCAAAATATTCATCAATAATATTACGATAAGAACTAATAATAGTTGCTAGATAGTAGATTGATTTCATTCGTCCTTCAATCTTAAAAGAGTCAACTCCTAATGCGATTAATAAATATAAATAACGAGCTAATGATAAATCCTTGCTCGACATCGTAAAAAAACAATCCTCATTACTAATTAATTCTTTAGTAGAACTATCAATCAAATCATAATTCCAACGACATGATTGCGAACAACCACCACGATTACTATCCCGCATCGAATAATAATTTGATAACATACATCTTCCTGAAAAAGCAACACACATTGCTCCATGGATAAAGTATTCTAATTCAACATTAGTATTTTCTTTAAGTGTTTTTAATTGTTCATAAGAAGTTTCCCGAGCTAAAACAACTCGACTAGCACCAATTTTTTCATAGAATTTAATCGCATAACTATTAGTAATTGATTGTTGGGTTGAAACATGAAATTCTAAAGCTATTTTTTCTTTCTTAATAACATCAATTACATACATATCAGCTGTGATAATGGCATCAACTTTTATTAGAGCTAAATATTCTAAATATTCTTTTAAATTTACTAAATCACTATTATGAAAAATAATATTAACAACGACATATACTTTAGCATGATGTTCATGGGCGAATATAATCGCTTGAGCAATATCCTCTCTACTAAAATTAGCGGCCGCTGAACGTAAAGAGAAACTTTTTCCACCAATATAAACAGCATCAGCTCCATATAATATGGCAATCTTTAATTTTTCTAAATCTCCAGCTGGAGCTAATAATTCTGGCTTTTTCATCAAAATAAAGTCTCCCTTTCTTTAATATCATCTAAGTTAAAAACCGTTTTATTTTCTAAAAAAGAATCATGTGAAGTTCCATCCAGTAAATATGTTCGAGCTTGTGCATCAATAATACCAATATATTCATTTAAAAAATCATTATAAATTTTTACCATTACATAATAAACATTCTTATCAATAAAAAGATTATTTAGATATAAATAATTAATGCCATGTTCTTTGAAACTTTCAAAATAATCAACAGCATTTATATTATTTAAAGTAGTAATATAAGTACCATTATTATCTTCATAAATATAAGAATAATTAGGATCTTGAGAAGCATCTTTGATTATTAAAGGATGTTGGGCATTAAAAGCAGTTACTTCCATATTATTATATTGAAAATAACTAGTAAGTAGTTTTCTTTTTGAAGTAAACATTAATTGTTTACCATAAATTTGAAGTATTAAAATGGTATTAGTATTATCGGCGATTTCATTAATCTCTTCAGCATTAATCTCATTAGATAATAAAAAACCCCGATAATAATTACTAAGATAATTAATACTTTGATAATTAGTATTCAAAGTGCTACTACCATTAAAAATTTCAAATTTAAGACCTAATTCTTTTACTATTTCAATCATTCCAATATCACAAGTCATTATTTTTTTTACTTTCATTTTATTCAGTTTCTTTAATAATGTCTTAATACTATTAATATCTTCATCAAAGTATAAACGATCTAAATTGATGAAGATATCAATATCTTCACTTAATTCAGTAATTATTTTTACTTGTTCTAAATAAATATTACTCATTTTTTCACTACTAAATTCAACGATATTAATGATAAAAGCATTAATACCGAGTTTTAAATATCTATTCATATCCTCTAAATCATAAATATCCAATAGTAATTTACTCATCCTCATCAACCTTTCTTGCTTTAATAATACCATCTCCTAATTTATAGTATGCTATTTGATAGTTATCATTATTATTAATCCATTCAATAAAATTTCTAATCTTTTTCACTAATTGTTTAGTATTACGATTATTAGTTAAACTAATATCATTAACCATCCCATGAAAATCAATATTATCAAAAACAAAATAACCATCTTTTTTAAGAAGCTTTTCATACATACTTACTAAGCGGATGTATTGAGCTTTTGGTCCATCAACAAAAATCAAATCATACTTCTCATTTAATAATGTTAAATCAATATTTAAAGCATCTTCATTAATAATTCTAATCCGTTCTAATAACTGTACTTTAGTAACATTATTAACTGCTTCAACAAAACGTTCATTATCCTTTTCAATCGAATCAACTTTAATATTATTCGTAATACTAGCCATATAAATAGCAGAATAACCAACCGCACTACCTATTTCTAAAATCGTTTTAACTTGGTTATTAACAATCAATTCCTTAAGAAAAAGAGCTGTTTCATCTTCAATAATCGGTATTTTATTATCAAGAGCTTTTTGTTTAATTATTTTAATTTTATCTTCCATATTTACCTCCTAAAAGAAATTAGAGGTATAACCTCTAATTATCGTAAGTAAACCATAAATTTTTATTTTTTAAATCTTCAATTATTTTATTATGTTCAGCATAAGTTTTCGCAGGATAAATCTTACCATTCTTATCACTGACAAAATATAAATAACTGGTTTCTTTATAATTAAGGACGGCTCTGATACTATTAGTTGAAGGGGCCCCAATTGGTCCAATTGGTAAACCTAACATATTAGAACGAGTATTATAACCATTATTTTGGGCTAATTCACTTTTTGTTAAATCACGTGCTGCCATACTAATTTGTAAACCATAATAAGTAGTAACATCACTTCCTAAAGGGGTATGATCTTTAATACGATTCATAAATACGGAAGCTACAATCATCCGATCTTCATAATTATTAGCTTCTAATTCAATAATACTTGCTAGCGTATAAATATCATGAACATTAAGTTTACTTTTATCAATTGCCTTTTTATTAGCAAGATAAATCTTATTGCTTTGACTAATCATTCTTTCAATAAGTTCATCAACACTAATCTTATCATTAACAACATAAGTATCAGGGGCTAGTAATCCTTCTAATAAATATAATTCCTTATTATTAAAATTAAAATCCTTTAATATTTCATATTTCGTTTTTAAATTATTAATAAAATTAACATCATTACATTTCTTTAAAAAAGCTTCTTTAGTAATATTTAGTTTTTCACTAATAACATCACCATAATCAGTCAGTCTTTTTCCTTCAACAAAGGTCAAACTAACCCCTGTAATATTATCAGCATTATTTAAATGATTAATAATCTGGATTAAATTCTGATCTTTTTTTAATTCATAAACACCAGCTTTAAAGTTATTTTTATGCGAAATTCTAATATATAATTTCGCAAACTCACTATTCTTAATAAATTCACTCGTTTTTAAATCATTAATAACTGCATCACCACTAGTATCTTTTTTGATTTCAAAATTACGACTAGTATGATCATTTTTATCAACAGCACCCGTAGCATAATTAATAAAGAATAGAAGTCCCCCTAATAATAAGACAATGATTATTAGAATAATATTTTTTTTACTCATCTTCTTCTAACCCTTGTTCATCGACAAAAGTATTAAATACTTCTTCAACAATTGCTAATTCATCTTCTTCTAATTCAAATAATTCACTATTTGTTTCATCATAACGAGATACTAAAGTTTGAATATTACCACTTTCATCAGCATCAACTTCATCATAATAAAAAACATAACTACGATTATTATCTTCATTAGTAAAAGTTAATAATATTTCATACTGCTTTTCATCACCATTCTCATTAACAACGGTAATGGTATTTTCATTTTCATTAAGATTATTTTTTTCAGACATAATAATTCCTCCTCACTTTGTAGCATCTAAATAGCCTTGTAAAATATTTATAGCTGCCAGTTCATCAATAATTTCTTTTCTTTTATTTCTTTTCATATTCATATCAATCATTAATTTATCGACTAATACCGAAGATAAACGTTCATCCCATAATACTACTTCAACCTTAAAAGTATTAATTAAAGTATCTTGATAATTTAAAGAGCGTTGTGCTGAGCTACTAAGATCACCATTCATATGTAAAGGATAACCTAGAACAAACTTATCAATATCATAATCAACTAATAATTCTTTTAATAGTTTGGTTGCTTTATTAAAATCATTTTTCATAAAACGAATCGTCTTTAATCCCTGAGCACTTATTAATAAGGGATCACTAATTGCTACTCCTAATGTTTTTTCCCCAAGATCTAAACCGACTACTCTTTTAATCTTCACTACCTCGTAAATAAGATTTTACTAACTCCTCAATTATTTCATCACGAGTTACTTTCTGAATAATACGTCGTGCTCCTTCATGACTAGAAATATAAGCTGGATCATTTGAAATTAAGTAACCAACTATTTGATTAATAGCATTATACCCCTTATCATCCAAAGCTTTTACGACATGTTCTAAAATAGTTCGTACTTTTTGATCTTGAATTTCAGCTGCATTAAAAAGCATCGTATTGGTATTCATTTCCTTTTGATTCATTAATAATCACCCCTCTATGTACATATTCTACTATAATATTAATAAAATTTCTAGAAAATACATATAATTACTGAAGATTAATCAGAATTTATTTCGAGAATTATAAATTTTCTAATATTTTTATCACTAATTCTTTTTTTAACAATTTATTAGTAGCACCCTGTGCCATATCTGGTTTACCGCCACCTTTACCTTCAAAATGATCATTAATTATTGAAGATAACTCTTTAGCATCATAACCTTTTGCTAATAATTCTTTACCGATACCAATAACATAAGAATGCTTTTCATCATTACTCTTAGTAATAATCAAACCATTATAATACTTATTCTTCAATTGCGAAACAACATCCTTCATCTCATTCACATTAGTATTATTTAGTTCAATAAAATATAATTCATAATCTTTTACTAAAATAGCATCTTTACTAAAATCATTTCCTTTTAATAAATTACTCTTTATTTTCTTTAATTCATTAATATTATTATTTAAATCTTCTTTTAATTGCTTTGTTTTTTCAATAACGCGTGTTGGATCTTTAATACCAACAACATTCATAACATCATTTAAAATACTAAAATTATTATTTAAAAATTGATAAGCTTTTTGTGAAGTAAAAGCAGTAATACGTCTAATACCTGAACCAACTGATTCTTCTTTATCAATTTTAAATAAACCAATACTTTCAATATTATTAACATGGGTTCCTCCACATAATTCAATTGAAGTATGCGGAATATTAATAACTCTGACCACATCTCCATACTTTTCATCAAAGAGAGCTTGAGCTCCTTGTTGTTTAGCATCTTCAATATTCATTAAAGAAATATTAACTTCTTGAGCATTAAAAATTTGTTTATTTACTTGTTCTTCAATTAAGATTAGTTGTTCAGAGGTTAATTTTTCAAAATGATTAAAATCAAAGCGTAAATATTCACTACTGACATAAGAACCAGCTTGATTAACATGACTTCCCACAATATCTTTTAAAGCTTGATGAAGTAAATGCGTAGCAGTGTGATTACGAGCTGTTAAAACTCTTTGATGATAATTAATTTTTAATTGCGCCTTACTTCCCACTCTAAGTTCAATAGCTTTAATTAAATGTAAATGTTGGCCATGAGGAGCCTTTCTCACACCTAAAACTTCATAAGTTTGATTATCGATAGTAATACTTCCTTGATCACTAACCTGTCCACCACTTTGGGCATAAAAACAAGTTTTATCAAAAATAATTTCGCCTTCTTCATTACTTAAAGTTTCAACTTGGTGCCCATTCTTAAATAAACCTATAATCTTACCTTCATTTTCATATTGATCATACCCAACAAAAAGACTCTCTTGATTAAATGCTAATAAAGCGGCCGATTGTTCATTAAAATTAGAATCTTCATTAAAAGATGCTCTTCCTAGTGCTTGTTGATGAGTCATTAATTCATTAAATTTATCCATATCAATCTTAAAGTTTGCTTCATTAGCTAATTCACAACTTAACTCAATCGGAAAACCATAAGTATCATATAATTTAAAAGCATCTTCACCACTAATAATATTATTAGTGCTATGTTTTTTAACTTCATTAAATAAGTTTAAACCAGCATTCAATGTTTTATGAAATCTTTCTTCTTCACTCTTAACAATCTTTTTAATAAGTTCTTCATGTTCCACTAAATACTCATAATGTTCTTTCATAATCATAATTACCGAACTTACTATTTCATAAAGAAATGGTTTTTCAATACCTAATTCTAATCCATAACGAGAAGCTCGTCGTAATAATCTTCTTAAGACATAACCACGACCTTCATTCGCAAACATCGCCCCATCAGCTAAAGCAAAAGTTATCGCTCTAATATGATCTGCAATTACTTTATAAGCTCTTTTATAAGAGCCTTCATATTTAAAAGAAGCATATTGTTCAACAGCACTAATAATTGGTACAAATAAATCGGTTTCAAAATTAGTTTCAACTTCTTGAACGATACTAGTAAGCCTTTCTAGACCCATCCCAGTATCAATATTTTGTTGAGGTAACGGTAAATATTCACTTCGTTCTTTACCCTCTTCAGCATTAAACTGTGAAAAAACAATATTCCAAATCTCAATATAACGATCATTATCCATATCCTGAGATAATAATTCGATACCGATATGTTCAGGATCATAGTGTTCACCACGATCGTAAAATATCTCACTATTAGGACCACAAGGCCCACTACCAATTTCCCAGAAATTACCCTCTAATCTAAAAATTCGTGAAGCATCTAAACCAATAACATCATGCCAGATATCATAAGCCTCATCATCATCAAGATAAATAGTAACGTATAATTTATCAATATCTAAACCAACCCAATTAGGATTAGTTAAAAAATCCCAAGCATACTTAATAGCTCCTTCTTTAAAGTAATCCCCAATACTAAAATTACCTAACATTTCAAACATCGTATGATGACGAGCTGTTAACCCCACATTTTCAATATCATTGGTTCTAATCGAACGTTGTGAGTTCGCAATTCGGGGAACATCTAATTTAATACTCCCATCAAAATATTTTTTTAAAGCACTAACCCCACTATTAATCCATAATAAACTAGGATCATTTTTTGGTACTAAACCTACTCCTGGTTCAATGGTGTGTTGTTGTTGTTTAAAGTAATCTAAAAACATTTTTCTTAATTCATAACTACGATAATATTTCATCTTATAAACCTCCTCTATAATAAAAAAAGACATGTTCTAGAAACGATTAAATCGCGGTACCATTCTAGTTCATCATCTTCAATGCCCTTTGATAAGTTAACGCCTTTATACGCTATGGTTTGCCATAGTAATTAGAAGTAGCTTCATTAATAACATCATATATCTTTACACCAACCAGATACTCTCTTCCATAAAAATTATTAATTACTTAATTTCCTTGGCTAAAGTATACCTTATTAATGGTGATAAGGCAAGAGATATACATAACTTAATATTAGAAAAAAAGGTCTTATTAAAACAATTATATTTTACAATAATTTAATTAAACAAAAATAATGAGCTTATTAATGATATAATAATCAAGGTGATTAAATGAATTTTCTTCCAACAAATAAAAAAGAAATAAAAAATAAAGGTCTTAAGCAAGTCGACTTTGTGATTGTAACTGGTGATGCTTATGTCGATCATCCTAGTTTTGGAACATCATTAATAGCTCGTTATTTAGAATCTTTTAATTATACTTGTGCTATTCTAGCACAACCTAACTTTAATGATGACCATAGCATTATGCAATGTGGATGTCCTCGATTAGCTTTTTTAGTTAGTTCTGGTAATATTGATAGCATTGTTAATAACTACTATACTTCTAAACAAAAACGAAAACAAGATGTTTATTCACTCAATAATAAAGGTCATAAACGTCCTGATTATGCCACTAGTGTCTATACTAAAATGATTCGTAAAACCTATGGTGATATTCCTATTATCATCGGTGGCATCGAGGCTAGTCTGAGAAGATTAGCTCATTATGATTTCTTACAAGACAAATTATTACCCAGTATTTTATTAACCAGTAGTGCTGATTTACTTGTTTATGGAATGGGTGAAAGAGCTATTATTGAAATTGCTGATTATCTAAATAGTGGTCTTAATATTAAAGATTTAACTTTTATTAAAGGTACAGCCTATCAAACTAAAGATATCTCATTACTTGATGATTATTTAATGTTACCCTCATTTAGTGCCATTAAAAAAGATAAAAAGAGCTTTCAAGATTCTTTTATCAAACAATATCATAACAATGAAAATCAAAGTGCTCATATGCTTATCGAACCTTATCAAGATACTTATATTGTTCAAAATATTCCCCAACCGATTCTAAATACTATTGAATTAGATCATCTTTATGATTTAAATTTCACTTATGAATCATATGATGAATATCATCATAAAGGAACCATTACGGCCTTAAAAGAAATAAAATTTAGTATTAATATTAATCGTGGTTGTAATGGTGGTTGTCATTTCTGTGCTATTACATTTCATCAAGGTAAACAGATCAGCATGCGTTCCAAAGCATCCTGCCTTAAAGAAGCCCAAAAAATGCAAAGTCTAAAAGATTTTAAAGGCTATATTCATGATGTTGGAGGACCAACGGCGAACTTTAATGATGAAATGTGTGCTAAATTAAATAAATATGGATCATGTTCTGATAAAGAATGTCTCGGTTTTAAAATATGCCCTAATCTTAAGATTACTCATGAAAAATATTTTGATATCTTAAGAAGTTTAAGAACCCTCAATGGTATCAAAAAAGTCTTTGTTCGTTCGGGTATTAGATATGATTACTTATTAAAAGATGATCCTAAATATATCGAAGAACTTATTAAATATCATATTTCGGGTCAATTACGATTAGCTCCTGAACACTGTGCTAATCATGTCTTAAGATTAATGAATAAACCAAGTATTAGTTATTATGATAAATTTGTCGAAATCTACCATAAAATTAATCAACAATTAGGCTTAAAACAATTTGTCGTTCCTTACCTGATGTCCTCTCATCCTGGTAGTCGGATTGAAGATGCCATCGCCTTAATGAATTATCTTAAGAAAATTAACTATAAACCCCTACAAGTTAGTGATTTTATGCCTTCACCCTCAACATTATCAACTTTAATGTATTATACGCAAATAGATCCTTTTACTAATAAAAATATTTATGTTGCTAAAAGTAGTGAAGAAAAAAGAACTCAACAAGCCTTATTACAATATCATTTACCTAAAAATCAAAAAATTATCCAAGAAATATTATCTAAATATCCTGTCTATAAAAAAATTAAGTAAATTAATACTTAATTTTTTTTATTTTAAATCCTCAATCATTTTTTCAATACTTTGATATTGTAATTGATAACTTGCTCTTTTTTCTTCTTCAGCTTTAACTTTTTCTTTAGGAGCTTTATTAATAAAATGAGGATTACTTAACATTCCATCACATCTTTTTAGTTCAGCAGCCAACTTCTTCAACTCTTCTTGATATTCATGTCGTTGTTCACGAGAAGATTTAACTTCCACCATTCCTAAATCAACTACTAATTTAGCACCATTACTTAGAATGATACTTTCCTTTTTGACAAATTCAACATTATCTAGAGTATGAGCATTTGTAATCTTACTAATATAATCATTAACATTACTTAAATTATAATCACAAGTAAAATTAATTGGTATCGCTCGCTTAATATTATAAGATGCTCTTAAATCTCTAATATTACTAATAATTTCAATAACGATATCAATATCTTTAACATTACTAAAATAGTATTCGGCTTTTACTTGCGGATAAGCTTCTTTAACAATGGTTTCCTTATTAGTTAATGTTTGAAAAATTTCTTCAGTCACGAATGGCATAAAAGGATTCAACATTTTTAAAATAGCTTCTAATACATATTTTAATGTTTGTTTAGTACTAATATCTTCACTAGTTGCTTTTGACATTTCAATATACCATGAACAATAATCTTCCCAAATAAAGTTATATAAAGCATTACCAACATTAGTAAACTCATATTTATCCATATTAGTAGTTACTTCACTAATAACCAGATTTAGCTTATTTAAAATCCATTGATCAGCTCTTTTTAATTCAGTAACCTTTATTTCATGACAAAGATCATCTTCAAGATTCATCATAACATAACGAGAAGCATTCCATAATTTATTGACAAAATTCCAGGTTGCTTCAACCTTTTTATCAATATATCTTAAATCTTGTCCTGGACTAGCACTAGTTGCTAAATAATATCGTAATGAATCAGCTCCATACTTTTCAATTTCATCCATCGGATCAACACCATTACCCAATGACTTAGACATTTTACGACCTTGAGAATCTCGTACTAAACCATGAATTAAGACATCTTTAAAAGGAATATCATCTAAGAATTTTTCACCAGTAAAAACCATTCTTGCTACCCAAAAAAAGATAATATCAAAACCAGTTACTAAGACCCCACCCGGATAATAACGTTCTAAATCAGCTGTTTTTTCAGGCCATCCTAAAGTTGAGAAAGGCCATAAACCACTACTAAACCAAGTATCTAAAACATCTTCATCTTGTTGCCAATTATCAAGATCATGCGGTGGTTTAAGACCAACATAAATTTCTTTAGTTTCCTTATGATACCAAGCTGGAATACGATGACCCCACCATAATTGACGAGAAATACACCAATCTTCAATATTTCCCATCCATTGTAAAAGCGTTTTTTCAAAACGACCTGGGAAAAAATTAATTTTTTGGGAACTATTTTGAAAATCAATAACTAATTTAGCTAGCGGTTTCATATCAACAAACCATTGTTTTGATAAATATGGTTCAACAATAGCCCCACTTCGTTGTGAATGACCGACACTATGAATTATTTCATCCATCTTTACAAAAGAATGTTCTTCTTTAGTAAGTTCAATCATTTTCTGACGAGCTTCAAAACGATCTAAACCTTGTAAACAAGTTGGAACCCACTCATTACTAGCCATTGTGCCATCTTCATTCATAATAATACGAAAAGGAACATTATGTCTTATTCCAACATTAAAATCATTAGGATCATGGGCTGGGGTAATTTTAACACAACCCGTTCCTTTATCAAAAGAAACATATTCATCAGTAATTATAGGAATTTTAACGTGTGATACTGGAACTAGTACTTCCATTCCCACAAAAGCTTCATAACGTTGATCATCAGGGTGAACAGCAATGGCTCCATCACCAAGAATTGTTTCAGGTCTTGTTGTCATTACTTCTAAATAATTATCACTACCATCAGCAAAATAATATTTAAAATAATGTTCATAACCCTTAATATCATAATGTTCTACTTCAATATTAGATAGTGCTGTACGAGCTTTTGGATCCCAATTAATAATTCGTTCTCCTTGATAAATAAGTCCTTGATTATATAAATCAACAAAGACCTTACTAACTGCTTTATTAAGACCTTCATCTAGCGTAAATCGTTCTTTAGAATAATCTAAAGCTAATCCTAATTTACCCCATTGTTCTCTAATAAAGCCTTTATATTCATCAGTCCAATTCCAAGCTTCTTGCATAAAAGCTTCTCGACCAATATCATGACGACTTCTCTTTTCCGCTAATAATTTAGCATCAACTTTAGCTTGCGTCGCAATACCAGCATGATCCATTCCTGGTAACCATAATGTATCAAAACCTTGCATTTTCTTATAGCGAATAATAATATCTTGAATAGTTGTATCCCAAGCATGCCCTAAATGTAATTTACCAGTAACATTAGGGGGAGGAATCACAATACAAAAGGGTTCTTTACTTAAATCATGTTCTTGGAAATATTTATGATCGATCCAAAATTGATTCTTCCCTTTTTCAACTTCTAAATGATTATACTTACTATTTAATTCTTTCATTTTTAACAACTCCTTATAATAAAAAAAGTCCTTTTCTAAAGGACGAATTATTCCGTGGTACCACCTTAGTTTCTAATAATAATTATTAGACCCTTAATATCTTAACGCGAATAACGAAGCTACTTACTCTTTGTTCACTAGCTTAACTCCAAGACTACTTCAACTAATATTAATATACTTTTCCACCACTTAAGTACTCTCTATTAAAAATTGATTAGTTTACTACTTCTCTTCATTGTTGATATATGAATTATACAATAATTTCATTGTTACGACAAGTAATAAAAACTAATTATTAGATATTTTTTCTGATTAACCTATGATAATGTCTTAAGTATTATCTTTTGAAAATGATTTAATTGCTTGTGTAACCAGAACATTTTGCATTGGTATTTCATAATCAAGTGCTAAAAAGAAGATATATTCAGCTTTATACTTATCAAAACTAAAAATCTTTCTAAATCATCTGCTGTTAATACTTCTACAACAATGAAGTGATTTTACAAGCAACAATGATCTTAATGAATGTTTATTACTTGCTTATTAAGATAGCCTTATAAAAACTATCAAATTGATGTTTGATAGTCTTTTTCATAATCGGAAATATTTCTCATTTAGATTCAAACCTCTTTTCTACTTTACCATGCCCGGGAGTTTGACACTTGTGTAGAGACTAATTTTTCAAATATCTAGATAAATACAGGCAAAACTCTTTTTTTTTTGTCAAATTTATGTTATAATATTTGTAGTAAATAGTAGTAATTAAT